>JAILCK010000050.1 GCA_024680435.1 Lachnospiraceae bacterium | reverse complement strand
GTGGGGTTAAAATCAATTCCCATATTATGCTTCTTTGCAAAATCAACCCAGGGCTTAAAGTGCTTTGGAGCAATCTTGTCTCTGTCAACAAATTCGCCCTTTTCAAATATTGCATAGCAGGCATGAAGATTTAACTTCTTTTTACCGGGGGTTAAGCGCATAACCTCTTCCATATCCTGCATAAGTTCTTTAGGTGTGGTGGCTTTTCCGGGATAATTACCTGTAGTCTGAATACCGCCTGTTAAAGGGCCGTCATGGTCAAAGCCCGTTACGTCGTCACCCTGCCAGCAATGAAGGGATACAGGAACGTTTTTTAATGTTTCCAAAACTTTTTCTGTGTCGATACCTATCTTTTTGTACTTTTCTTTTGCTGCTTCGTAGTTTGTCATTCTCATTCTCCTATCTTCTTTATTTCAAAAGAATCAAATATAAGTTTCTTGGCTTCCTCTAAATTTTTTATTTCACCCTCTGAAATCATTGAAACTACTATATTTCCTATGGCTGTGGCTTCCGTGGGGCCGGCATAAACATCTTTACCTGTTTCTTCTTTTGTAAGCTTATTTAAAAAGTCTGCGTTTGAGCCTCCGCCCACAATATTTATGGCATCATACTTAACGCCTGTTATTTCTTCTATTTCTTTGATGGTATCCGCATAGCACTTAGCCAAAGACCGATAAATCACTCTTGCAAGCTCATATATGTCCTTAGGCTCTCTTTGGCCTGATTCTTTGCAGGCATCGGTTACTTCCAAAGCCATGCTCTTTGGAGCCAAGAATCTTTGGTCGTTTGCATCTACTATAGAGTCTATGTCACACTCTGCCGCTTTTTTGCATATTTCGTCAAAAGAAAGATTCGGCGCGATTTCATTTCTTACGGATTGAATCATCCAAAGGCCCATAATGTTTTTTAAAAATCTAAACTTATAGTTAAAGCCGCCTTCGTTTGTAAAGTTTCCTTTCTTAGCCTTATGCGAGCAATCGGCTTTATCCAAAACGGTTCCCATTAATGACCAGGTGCCAGAGCTTATATATACGTGATTCTTTGTAATGCTTGGAACACTTACAACAGCTGATGCCGTATCATGGGAAGCTACCGAAATTACCTTTGAAGAAAAGCCAACTTCTTTTATAATCTCTTCTTTAAAGTTACCGATAAAGGTGCCGGGAGGCACAATCTCTTTAAATATCTTTTCAGGATAACCCAAGAGATTTATAAGTTCATAATCCCAGTCTTTAGTGTCGGGATTTACAAGCTGTCCTGTGGTTGCGTTTGTATATTCTTGTTTTTTAACGCCGCTAAGTAAGAAGTTAAAGTAATCGGGCATCATGAGCATTGAATCTGCCTTTTTTAAGTCTTCGGGCTTTCTTACCTTAATAGCCATAAGCTGATAAATTGTGTTAAAAAGCTGCTTTTGAATGCCTGTTCTTTTATAAAGGTCGTCTTCTGATATAAACTTATATACTTCTTTATCCATACCGTTTGTGCGCTTGTCTCTGTAGCATACGGCATTTCCTATTCTTTTATCATTTACATCAAGAAGCACAAAGTCTACTCCCCAAGTATCGATTCCTACGCACTTAGGGATTTTTCCTATTTCCTTACACTTTTTTAAGCCTTCGATTATTTCTTTAAAAAGTCTGTCTACGTCCCAGGTTGCCTCATTTAAAGATTCGTCCATGAAGTTTTTAAACCTGTAGACTTCAAGCATTTTAAGCTTGCCTTCTTCAATCCATGATAGGATGTGTCTTCCTGAAGAAGCACCGATATCTATGCCCAAATAATAGTCACTCATTTGCATTCTCCGAATAGTCATAAATTGTGTGTTATCTTTAGTATAACAAAGAGTTTACGGCAAATAAAAGGACATCTTTTGTAAAAAAAGATGTCCTCATTTGCAAGTTTATTTACTCACTTCATTATTTACTTTATCTATTATTCTCTCTAAGCCTTTTTCTTTATACTCATCAACAATGCTTTCCCAAAGTTCATCCACAGGCTCAGGCCCCACAAGCATACGGCTAAAAATGTTGTTTAAATCTATATTAAAGTCCGTTCCCATTTCAAAAAACTTAAGACTGCATTCATCAGAGTACTCAGGAATCTTTATTT
>JAILCK010000343.1 GCA_024680435.1 Lachnospiraceae bacterium | reverse complement strand
CAATGCTTTCCCAAAGTTCATCCACAGGCTCAGGCCCCACAAGCATACGGCTAAAAATGTTGTTTAAATCTATATTAAAGTCCGTTCCCATTTCAAAAAACTTAAGACTGCATTCATCAGAGTACTCAGGAATCTTTATTTGCCTTGCCTTTGCAACTCTTTCTTCGTCTTTTAAAGCATAGTCGTTTGGCACTATGTTTGGATATCTGTATGTACTTAAATTTCCGTAGTTCCAGCAAACAAGATACGAAAGAGTCTTAATGCTTGGATACTTTTCGGAAGGAGTCACGCCCTCAATTAACTCAATGCTTTTATCTTCCGCTATCCTGTAAGTCTCGTTTTCTATTCCGAAGTTTGAAAGAAGTGTTCCCTCTTCGGAAAGAAGGTAATCGTATATAGCAAGGATTCTGTCAAGCTTTTCATCCGATACATTTGCATTTATGTAGGTTTCGCTCCATGCGTAATCCCACACAGGATAGTAAAGCTCTCCTTTAACATCGGGCATAAGCTCTAGGTACTTAACATCATCCCAAAACTCTCTGCCGTTTGTTTCTTTCCAAAACCTTCCGATATTTTCATAAAGCTTAGTGTTACTTAAGCCTCCGTCTATGCAGATAGCAGCACTCTTTCCGTTTAAAAACTTTTCTTCCGCCTGAGAAGTGGTCACAAGCAAAATGTCGTTTTCAATCGTGCCCTCATCATACATATCCCTGATTAAATGCCAGGTGGGAAGGGCATCTTCTCCGAGCTTCTCTCCCGCAAACAAAGCGGGCACAAATCTATTGTTTGACTCAACCCAATAAAAGTTTGAGCCTCCGCTTGATGCAAGAGGGACGCTATAATCCACCAATAGTCCTTCAAGCATGGTGTAGCCCTTTGCGGTCATTCCCTGAATATGCTTTCCTTCCGGATCCTTTTCAATAATAGCCTGAATCATTTTTCTGAATTCATCCCAATTTTCAGGCTCTTTATCAATCCCTGCTTTCTTAGCCAAATCCCATCTGTAGATTATGGTCCTATCCTTAGTGGTCTCTGCCTGTTCTGAATAGGTTTGTCTAAAGATACAATATGCTTTATCGCCAACCTTACAGGATTCAAGCTCAGGAGAGTCCATATACCTTGAAAGATTCGGATATTTTGATAAGTCACTCGGAATATCGTGAAGAAGCCCTGACTTTACAAAATCAAGATAATTATTTTCAAAGCGGTAAGCTCCCGCAAATACATCCGGTAACTGCCCCGATTCGCTCCATTGAAGAATCTTGTTGTAATAATCATCCCATGTAACGTTTACGGGAATAAAGGTCACATTGAATTTATCTTCTATTCTTTTTAAAACCTCATCGTTTTCCCTGTCTGAAAAGGCATCGTCTATAAGCCAATACGAAAGAGAGATGTCCAGATGAGTGTCATATTTTGATTCTTCTTTTTTTGTTTCTTTTGTTTTTTGCGTTTCTAACCCGTTACAGCCTGTAAGTCCTAAGATTAAAGAAAGAACCAAGGCACAAATCATATAAGATTTTTTCATTTCATTCCCCCGAATAAATATAAATACATTCTACTATACACGGAGTTAAAAAAAAAGACCGGCGCCTTGGCGCCGGCCCAAAAAAAGGGGAATCAATTATTCAGATTTCTCTTCGCCTTCTGCAGCTTCTGCTTCTGCTTCAGCTTCTTCAGCAGCCTTTACGATTTCCTGCATATCTGCGTCATAATCGTGGTTTTCAAGATCTGAAATTGCAGCATCAATAAGTGACTGATATTTATCAAGTGCTGTCTGAGGTGTTGACTCGCCCTTGGCAATTTCTGAAACCATATCATTGATAGCTGTATTAAGTTCTGAGAATCCGTTAACGCTGTTAATTACAGCAATGCCGTTGTTGTAGATGTAAGATACATTTTCAACTGTTTCGGCATCGTCTGCCCAGCTTTCAAGCTGGTCTTCAAGCAAGTCATCCCATTCATCCTGAGTGTCAGCGATATCTGTGATGAGGTTGTAGATTGTAGCTACTTCTTCAGGGTTTTCAATACCATTAAGCATGAAACGGCATCCGTTTTCTTTTCCGTAGCAAGACCAGTCCTTAGCGCTTGTTCCCTTAGGGAAAGGAACCCAGCCCCAGTCATCTGTCATAGCTTCGCCTTCTTTGTTAAGGTAAGCGTATGAAATCCAGAACTCTTCAAGACACATCATGTATTTTCCGTCTCTGAAGTCTTTAATGAAGGAATCCCATCCTTCTGTTGACCAGTCGATTGCATCTCTGAATTTAACGTTTGTTGTAAAGTCCTGCATAGCTGTCAATGCTTCAACAACCTTAGGATCTGATAAGTCGATCTTCATGCCTGCATCTGTCTTTTCAGCTACATATGCATCGTTAGAGTAAAGGTAGCACCATCCAAGGTTTTCTCTTGCATTAAAGCCGTAGATATCGATGTTACCGTCTGAATCTGTATCCTGGTTACCCTGGATAGCAACTTCCTTAAACTTATCCCAAGTCCATTCGCCATTCTTGTAAAGGTCGTAAAGGTTAGGTAAGCCGTACTTGTCAAATAAAGTCTTGTTCCAGAAAATACCGTATCTGATTTCAGGATCCTTAAGTAAGAAAGTATAGTTCTTTCCCTTGTAGAAGCCTGCATCAACTACGTCTGAACGCCACTTGTAATCGTCAAAATCGATAACGCCAAGGTCACTTACGGGATAAGCGATACCGCCTTCGATAAGTGAAGGAAGAACCTTTGTGGTTACGGCATATCCGATATCACAAACAGGGTCTCCTGCGAGAACACTTGTTACATACTGATCTACGTAATTTCCGCCAAGGTCTACAAATTCAATCTTACAATTGTAGGTCTTTTCAACATATGCAATTCTTTCAGCCAAAGCAGCTTCGATTGCGTTTTTGTTGGGGTCGGGAGTCATATCATAGTAAGAACCGATTCTTACTACTCTTCCGCCGAAGTCATATTCGGGCTCTTCAGGAGTTTCTTCAACTACTGAAGCTTCTTCTGTTGATTCGGAAACAGTTGTAGGTGTTTCAGATACAGGTGCGGGCTTAGAACCGCAGGCTGTGAGAGATAACACCATGGCAGATGAAAGTAATAAACCCACCAATCTCTTAGTTAATTGCTTTTTCATATTATCCTCTTTCTGCGCCGTTTATATTGAGAAAGAATTGGGCGCTTGTTTCTTTCCCCCGGTTATCCGGCTGATATCGCCAATGGCGTATCATTCTTGGTTATCCCACTATACCCGATCTTTCTATGCCTTCCACAAAAGACTTTTGGCATATAAGATACAAAATGATAAGTGGAAGTATCATAAGCACTGTACCCGTGTTGTTCATCATGGATACAAAGCCCGGACTTATAAAGTTCATTGAACCTCCAAAGCCTTCGTAACTTGAGTATATGTTTGCTGATAAATTGCTTAACACAGATGCCATTACCTGGTTCTTTGTTAAGAAAAGTCCCGAGTAGAAAGAATCCGTCCACTGCCAAACAAATCCAAACAAGAAAACCGTAACCATCATTGGAATGGCGCTTGGAAGCATAATGGTAAAGAAGGTTCTTAATTTACCGCTTCCGTCAACAAACGCCGCTTCCTCAAGTTCTCTTGGCATTCCTTTAAAGAACTGCCTTAAAAGGTAAATATATAGTCCGTTTCTTATACCCATGCAGGTAGCTGACTGGATATAAAAAGGAACAAGGGAATCTATTAGGTTAATGGAGCTTCCTTTTATAGCATGAAAGATTCCGAATATATCGAAGAATCTGTACTTCATAAAAAGCGGAAGCATTATTATCTGCGGAGGCACGATAAGTGTAAGTATCACACAGCCAAACAAAAGCTTTTTAAAAGGAAATCTAAATCTTGCAAATCCGTAGGCCGTAAGGAGGCATGAAAACAATTGAAGAAGTGATATGGTAGCTGAGAAAACACCTGTCTTAATGAGCATTTTCCAATACTCCATTCCTTCTATTGCCATCTTATAATTTGTAAGATTTGGCGCTTTTGAAATGTATTTAACGCTTGCATCGTAAAGGTCCGATTCGCTCATAAAAGAAACGCAAATCTTTACGATTAAGGGATGCAGTATCACATAACAGATACCGATAATTATTACCGCTCTTACTACAGAAGAAAGGCTTCTTGCGATGCGGTACATATTGAATTTTGAACGAATGTTATCTTTCATCGTAATAAAATACCTTTCTTGAAATGAGCCATCCCGCTATAAGTAAGATAACGGCGATACAAACAAAATATATCCAAGCCATGGCGGACCCAAATCCGTACTTAACTTCTGAGAATATTGTTGTTTTAATTTCATTCATCATTTCGTTAGCTTCGTTTGTAAACATATCGATAATGGTGTATACGCTGTTTACCAAAATCATGGGGCTTATCATGGGGAACGTAATCTTCCAAAAGTTTTCCCAGCCCGTAGCACCCTCCATGCTGGATGCCTCATAAAGGGAAGGAGAAATTGATTGTAATCCCGCAAGGAAAATAAGTATCTGTACGCCCGAAGCAACCACTATGTCGTAAATACCGTTAACCGCTGTTGTAAGGTAAGAAATAATGGGTTTTGGAAGGTTTGTATATTCCATTAAAAACCTTGAAACATTTAAAAAGTTTTCAAGTTCTGAAGAGTCCATGTTTACATCGCTTAAAGTTCTTACCAATAGATCCGAGTTTTCAAGCCCGAATACAACACCGGATGTAAGTATTACAGGTAAGAAGAAAACGCTTCTTGCAACCGCTCTTCCTTTAAACTTTTGATTTAAAAGGGTCGCTGCAAAGAAACTGAAAATTATAATAAGTGGCACCCTTACAAGCATTGATAAAACCGAGTTAACTAAGAGCATGTTAAAATCGGGGTCAATGGTCAGAGCTCTTAAGTAATGTTCCCAGCCGTTATTTGCGGCTTTATGAAGCACATATCCCGTGCTTTCCACATCCATGTTTGAAAAGCTGAAGCGAATCGAATCTACTATCATGGGAAGGAAGATTCCAAAGAAGCCGATTAAGAAAGGAAGAATAAACAATATTCCCCATACTGCTTCTTTGCCGGTTAAGGAAAGTCGTAATTTACCGTTTCGCCTTTTAAAGTAATTCATTTAACGATTCTCCTTTCCCACATAGAAATTCATTGGCTTAACATTTACCGATCCTTCACTAAAGGCTTCATCGGTGTAGTTTACATACACCTTTGTACCGTCTTCGTAAGTAACCTTTATAACGCCGTCTTTTACTTCTTCATGCTTAACTATTTTTTCATTCTTTAAGCCCTTCATGGCTTCGTTTACTTCTAAGTAGTCATCTAAAGCTCTTTCCTTTAATGAATCATAGTTAATTGCGTAAAAGTCTTCGTAATCGGTTTCTTTAAGCATCGAATTGTCTTCACTTATCCACTTAAAGTGAAGGCCTGCGCCTGTTTCTACACATTTTAAAAGCGATATTTCATAGGAATCAGCCAAGTTAAGGGGCTCTCCCGTGTAATCTTTATATCCGTGAAATACAAGCTCATAGAAAGGAATGTCTTTATCCAAAATCTTAAAATCGTTTGAATAAAGCGGCGCATTCATTATCACATCGCTTTTTGTTGCGGCGTATTCGTTTGCATTGTCTGATAAAACATTTCTATCCTTTGATAAAAGGCTTATGCTTTCTTCATTCTTTAATTTTGAAGCCTGCCTGTCAGTGTATCTTGAATCCGGATAATCACTGAACAAATTGTTTGAAATGCTTGTAAATGCAATGCCCGATAAGTCTTTTTTATTAAAATACTTATCTACCTTCTTTGATGCCTTTGAAAGGCTTAAGGGGCTTACAAGGTATCCTTTGACTCCCACCTTACTTAAATCAAAAACCGTGGTGTAGCTTTCATAAACCGCTGTATGGTCAAAGTATTGAGGAGCGTCCGAAAGCTTATTGAATCCGTCGAAGGCTTTGTCTTCATATACATGCTGAAGGTCTACGGTAAAGTAAGAATTTATGCCTTTAGCCGATAGCTCATCATCAAACTTTTCTATGTTTACTCCGTTTTTATTTAATTTAGAAAGGCTCTTAATCGAAGTTTCGGCTTCGCTTTTTAATCCGCCCTTTTGCCATCCGGCGTAAACAACCGCCTGGTTTTTAACGCCTTTATCATAAAGGTCGTTTGTAATGCCCAAAGCTTCGTTATAATCCGTAAGTTTTACAAGACCTGAATACCTTACGCCAAGGATGGTCTTGTATTTATCGATTGCTCCTATAAATTCAGAGAGCAGTAAAACATCATCACTTAAGTCCTTCTTTTCAAGGCCCTTTTCATTTATAAGATATTCTCTGTAGCAATCCGCCATGTCACAATAGTCGGCATCATCTTCATTTAAAAAGAAATACGATACTTCATAGTTTGAAGAAAAATCTGCCTTTGAATACAATTGGTAACTGTTTGAACCAACCATTGAACCTAAGGACATGGGGCCGTATTGTAAGTAAGAAAAACCTGCAAATACATTATTGTAAGATGTTGTCTTTCCCGAGATGTCTGCGGATATGTTTGCATATCCTTCCCCGTTTGTAATAACTGCCAAGAAAGCCTTATCCGTTGTCTTTAAGCCAAATACCGGAAGCTTTATTGAAAGAGCGGGGTCTGCTTCCGACGCCTTTGTATTCATAAAGTTTTTGGTTAAATCATCTCCGTATACATTGGCAGTATAGGCAGTAACATTTGTCTTTTGATTGTTTAAGTTAATTAAGCTTCCGCTTCCGTCCGGGACAAAAATGTAACCTGACTCATCTGTTCCCGCAGCTCCAAAGTAAGGAAGCACATCTATATCAACAAGGTAATATCCGTTATCGTTATACTCTATTTCTTTAGGGTCGATTGAAGCCACCAAGCGGTCCTTATAAAGCTTATATTGTAATGAAATCTTAAACCAAGGATCGTCGCTTTCCTCTTCTTCTCCGCCTGCTTCCAAAAGGTCTGCTTCAAGGTCTTCACTTGTATATCCCGCTTCTTCAAAGTAGGTTGCAAGTTCTTCTTTTAAATAATCTTTAACTCCGCTTCTAAGTACATAAAAGGCCTTTCCATCGAAGCCTTTATACTTATCCACATTTGCCTTTGCATCGTCGTTAAGCTCTTTATTTGGATCAATCAACGTATAGTTACGATTGATTTTCTTTAACTGCGCCTTTGACATCTTTTCTTTAAAAGAATCAAGTCTTTCCTGAGATATAACCTCGGGAAGAGTAAGCATCGATGCCGCTTTTCCGATAAAGTAATTTATCTTAACGCCGTCTTCAAAGAACTCTGTTTCAAACTGACCGTTTAAAATCGAATCGTTGTAGTTATCCATAGTGGATGCCTGTACGTTTTCGTTAAAGTAAGTTACCTGAAGCTGGCTGTGTAAAAAACGCTTGTAATATGCGGAAGCAAATGAATCATCATCCGCGTTTTGAGGATTCGAATACCAGGTTTTACCGGTTTCTTTGTCCACAACAGCAATGTCCGTCTTCTCTTCGTTTATGTATAATGCCAAGGAATCGTTTTCGCACACTCTCTTCATGCCTTCGGGCGAAGAAACCTTTGCGTAGGCGTTTTCTTTAAACATAAGGGGAAGTAAAATAAGCGATGCTATATAAATTAATGTCTTTAAAAATCTTTTATCTCGCATTATTGCTCCCTTTCTACCTGAATCTGATTTCTTTATAAATAGTGAGCACGAAATTGATCATTTGCTCAATTACGTTAAAAAACAGTAATCCAATGAACATTAAAATTCCCATGCCAAGAATCGTGATTAAAACAGTAACCACAGTCTTTTTAATCGAATACTCATGAATTACGGAAGTCGCAAAGAACACAAGCATTCCCGCCCAGATAAGGCTTATAATGCCAAATACCTTAATGAAGGCGCCTTCGTCCATGGTAACTAAGTGGCTTAAAAACACTAAGGGAAGGCGGATTAAGGGAATGGGGAATACCGCATAGCCGATGGCCGTAACTATTTCAACCATCTTTCCTTTACCGTCCATTAAGGATGTGGTGCACCAGTTTGCAACACACCAAAGGATAAAGACTAAAGCAACCGTAATTATGTCAACCAAAACATTTAGTTCAGACAACTTGTTTTTGTTAAACAAAAATGCGGTGTCCTGCTTTTCTATGGCAAGGGTGATTATTGTAAGCACCACAAATGTAAGTGCCGCAGGCACGCTTCCCTTCTTTTCGTGTTTTAAGTCCCAAAAGCCGTCAAAGGGATGAAATATAACGTGAAAAACGTATTTTAATGTTTCAAAGTAGTGCATTTAACCTCTCCTACCCATTTCTTTATACGTGCATATCCTTTGACAGCCAGCAAACCTAAAACAACCGCTATAATGACTGCCATTATCTTTCCAAAGTTTTCTTCCATTACTTCTTTTCTGTAATAGTAAAAGGCTTTCGAATAATACTTTCTGTTGTTGCCAAGCTTAAAGTACTCCATGGCCTTTTTGTAATCTCCCTCTGAAAGAAGGGTCTTACCAAGGCCTATATAAGCCATTTCGCAATTTGAATTTCTCTTTAATACTTCCTGCCAGCAGGCATTTGACCCTTCGCTGTCTCCCGTATCGTTTAAGTAAATTGCGTTTAAAACAAGTTTTCCGTAATCCGTAATCTTGTAGCTTACTATATTTCCGAGGACGCCGTCCAAAACATATATCTTTGAAGCGTCACTGTTTATAACCAAAGAAACCGGCTTTTGAGTGTTACCTTCTTTAATTCCGGATCGCCCGAAAATAAAGAGTGAGTTTCCGTCGTAGTCGTATGCAAATACTTTTCCGTTTGCATCATCAAGCACGAAGTAACAGCCGTAATCTGTAGCAGCCACATCTTTAAAGGATGACCAGTTATCAAAAGAAAATCTTAGGTCTCCCACTATGGGAGGTCCCAAACGTCTTAAGACATCGGTTCCTGTGGGGTTAAGGCGTCTTATGCAATCTTTTTCCGCATTTATTTCATCGCCTGTAAGTCCGTTTATTGTGGCGTAGACAAAGTTTTCTTTGTCCACAAAAATGTTACTGTACTCTGTTGGAACTATGGTCTGCATTCTTTCCTGCTGTTCTTTTGTGGAAAGAAAGTTTTTCCAAATGTAATAAAACTTATTTACATTTACTTCCGCAGCTCCCATAAAGCCCTGGAAGTTTCCGTCTCTGTCAAATTCCACAAGTCCCATGTTGATGCCGTATGCAATGACATAAATTCTTCCGTCTTTATCAACCACCACTTTCATGGGCTTGTATTCTACGTTGTCAGCAATCAAAGTGGTGTCGGGACGTCCGATTTCTCTTACAAATTCTCCGTCTTTTGTATACTCAACCACTCTTGCGTTTTTACTGTCCGCTACGTAAATGTTTCCTTCATCGGTCACATACACGCCTCTTGGCTCGCTTAATTTGTCGCTTTTATTTTTCGCAGAGTCTATTTCCATAAGCACTTTGCCGTTTAAATCAAGCTTAAGTACCCTTGAATTTCCCGTGTCCGCAACAAAAATGCTGTCATCGTAAAAGAACATATCATCCGGGAAGCTTAACTTAGTTTCAAAATCCTTTTCATCAAAGGTTTTATCGTATAAATAGGGATAGGGCTGTCTTACGGCAAGCTTCCAATAGTTATAGGAATAAGATTCAAAAGGCTCGGAGGCATAGGAAGGAATGCTTAAAAGAAAACTTAATGCCAAAGAAGCAAGTATTAACTTATAGAATTTAAAGTGTTTCTTCATGCACGTTACTCCTTAATACCCGATGAAGCCATGGTTTCAATAATGTTACTTTGGCTTATCACAAAGATTATGATGGGAACCGCCATCATTATTACCGCTACCGCCGATGTAGCTCCGGCTCTTGAAATACCGGCTGCGGAAATCTGGCTTAACGCATAAGGCAAGGTCTTTAACTCCTCACTGAATATGTAGTTTGAGCCTTGTAAATTCCAAAGGTCCTGGAAACAAAAGATAATAAGTGTAAGCCATGCGGGCTTAACCTGCGGCATTGCAATCTTCCAAAATACCGTGACTTCTTTTGCTCCGTCTATTCTTGCAGCTTCCAACAAAGAATCGGGAATCTGCTCCATAAACTGTTTCATTAGGAAAAGTCCCAAGGGCTTTGCAATTGCGGGAACTATCAAAGATAAGTACTTATCAAGCCAGCCTATCTTTGTCATTATCAAATAGTTTGGAATTGCAGTAACCTGAGTTGAAAACATAAGGGCCGTTACAATAATCCAGAAAATTACGTTTCTTCCGGGAAATTTGTGTTTTGCAAGGGCATACGCGCAAAGGCTTGCCACAAACAAATGTCCCAAAGTACCCACAATAGTGATAAATACGGTGTTAAATATGTATCTTGAAAAAGGCACCCATGACTGACTCATAAGCACGAACACATCATGGAAATTGTCCAAAGTAGGGTTTCTTACAAAGAAACGGGGAGGGAAAATAAACAATTCCTCCAATGGTTTTAAAGAGTTACTTATGGCCAAGACCAAAGGCAGAGCCATAAAAGATCCCATCAGTATCAAGAAGAAAATGCTGAAGAAATCTCCCACCCCTGAATGATTGGGCTTAGTTCTTTTTTTATGCTTAAATGCTTTTGCCATTACTTTCCAACCTTTCTAAGGAGTGATTGAACCAATTTATTGCAAAGAATCATAACCATAAACAAAAGGGTCGCTATTGCGGATGCATAACCCATTTCAAAACGTACGGTACCATAGTCTATAAGATGAGAAACTACGGTGTGGGCCGCATAGTTTACGCTTGGGAAACCGGCTAAAGCCGCAAGCTGATCGTGAATTGCAAATGAGCTTGTGATTGTCATAACCGCGCCAAACATAAGCTGCTCTTTCATGGCGGGAAGGGTTATGTACCAAAGCTCCTGGAATCTGTTTGTGATTCCGTCCATATAGCCTGCTTCATAAAGGGATCTGTCTACGTTTTGAAGACCTGCTATAAATGAAAGGAAGCCCGTACCCATACTCATCCAAAGCACTACGATAATCAGAATCGGAGCTATGAATTTTTCATCTTCAAACCAAAGAATGGGCTGAAAGGTAAGTCCCCATTTCATAAGCCAGCCGTTTGCCATACCGTAGGTGTCGCTTGAAAAAATGTACTTCCACACGATATAAGCCTGACCCGAAATTGTGGGAGCATAAAAGATAAGTGTCATAAAAGCACGAATCTTTGAATTCTTAATGTCGTTTATCATCCACGCAATAAAAAGCGCAAGAAAATAACCGATAGGTCCTGTGATGATAGCAAACAAGAAGGTGTTCTTTACTGCCTTTAAGAAGACTTCATCCGCAAAGAACAAATCTACGTAGTTTTTCCATCCCACAAATCTTGCAGGTTCCAATATGTTAAAGTAGGTAAAGCTTAAGCCTATGGACATGCAAACCGGAACAAGATAGAAAAGAATAAACAGGATACAATAAGGCGCTATAAGCAAATATGATATCTTGTTTTTCTTTATCTCTCTAAAGAGGTTTGAGCGCTTATTTTTCATGTAAGCTGAAAGCTTATGAATAAACTTCTCGTTTTCGTTCATCTTATCTCCTGTCAATCTGTGGGAAGATTGAATTCTTCACGTTTACTTCTAATCTCTGTATTAATGGTTTTAACAATATCCTGAAGTGTTTCTCTTGGATCTTCGTTGTTGTTATAAACCGTATAGAAAGCATTCTTTATGTTTCTTTCCGTATAGTAGCTTCCGGGGATTTCGGGAATTGCCTTAACCCACTTTAGTTCTCCCATAAGCTGCTTATAGTCCTTTGAAGCCCATGCAAGGTTTTCTAATGCTTCAATATTTGCGGTAGCCACACGTCCCGAAACACCAAGTACATTTTCTATTTCGTTACCGTAATCGGACTGAGTCTTTGCACTCATCCACCACTTTAAAAATTCCCATGCGTTTTCTTTTTGCTCGGAAGTCTTCATTATGATGGAAGCTGATTCCCATGCGGACACGCTTCTGTCTAAGGTTCCGTCTTCTCTCTCATACCCCGGAACCAGTGTAAAGCCCCATAATCCTCTTATTTCGGGGGCAAAAACGGATAAGTAGTTATAGTTTGTGTAGTCACCTATTGATAAAGGCATTTCGCCGGTTCTAAATCTGTTGGCAAAGTCAAAGGTAACGGGCATACGATAGTTTACGTAGTTACCGGACCATTGCTTAAATGCAGCCACGGCCTCTTCCGTATCAAGTCCGCTTCTCTTTGAATCAGCGGAATAATAGGTTCCTCCGTGCTGATATAAAAACATTGCAAATGTGGTGTAATCGGGGAAGATACCCACATTCATATTGTTCTTTTGAATAACAGCCAAGGCTTCATAAAACTCATCCCAGGTCTTTGGAACATCAAGTCCTAAATCCTTTAAAATATCTGCCCTGTAAAACATTACGTGGAAAGACATTGTCTGAGGAAGGGCGTATATTCCTCCGTTAAAAGAAAACTGTGTGATGGCGTCTTTATAAAACCACTTGCTTACTTCTTCAAAGTCTTCAAATTCCGATAAATCAACAACCGCATTTCTTAAGGCGTAGTTAATAGGCTCTTTACCTGCAACGTTTAAAGCTACGTCAGGGCCCTTTCCCGCCAAGGTTGCGGATAATAAAACATCTTTATTTACAAGCTTTACGTTTACGGGAATTCCTGTTTCAGCCACAAAGTAGTTATCAACAAGCTCTTTTATAACCGTCGCCTGGTCACGACCGCTGCCCGTCATACTTGTTACGTTTGTGCCGTCGGCTAAGATCCAGACATCCAACGCCTTTCCTTCGTAAACTTCACCTATGCTGTCATAATCTTCTTTAAATGAAGCAAGAAACTGCTTTGTCTCATGCTTTAATTTTTGAAAGAAACCGGCCTCTGCCTTAGGCATCTTTGCATCCTTTGATGCCACTAAAATATAGTCAATTTCCAAAGGCTGTTCTTTCATTGAAAGTTCCCATGAACCAAGGGAAACAATGTTATCTTTAAAAGCCGACCATTGCTTTGGAATGGTGCGGGGTGAATTAAGCATCTTTTCAAGCTGATTTACAAGATTATCGATACTTGCGGAAGAACTGCTTTTTACACCCTTTGAATACTCTTCCGAAAGCTCTTTTAAAACAAGCATTGCTTCGTATTGCTCTTTTAAAATGGCCAAAGCTTCGGGAGTCTTTGTTTCAAGCTGGTAATCTCTGTAGGTATCAGGCGAACTTCCGATAACCATCAAAAGCTGTCTGTAGGCTTTGTTTAATTCGGAAATGCTTGAATCCGTTAAGTTAACTATCTTTGATAATTCACTTCCAAGATTTACTTCAAGCTTTAATGTATGCTTACCTTTTTCAAGATAGAAAAGGTATGGCTCATCATTTCCGAGGGTTAAAATGTTCCAATCATTTCCGTATAAAAACTTACACTCTCCCGCCTCTTTAAAAGGAATCTCGTCGTCTATGTAAAGACTTCTTGAAACGGTAACGCCTGTGTTTATGTTTTGGCGTTCCCTAAAGGAAATGGTGTAAAGGCCGCTTTCTTGAACCTCTACTTCCCATGATATCCACTGTCCTACCGTTTTCCAGTTTGCGCCGCCGATAATGTTAAGCCTTGTCTTTGAAGGACTGTAAGGCTCAGTAAGGGAAGAGGTTCTGTCTGATACAGGATACAAAGTTGAATCCGATTTATATAAAGCATCTTCTGCCTGAACCTTTATTAAGGTATCGCTTACTTCTTTTGCTCCTGCATCTTTATGCTTCTTTAAATACTCATCATAGTTTAAAGAAGCCTCTGTGTTTTTGATTACTATTTTTCCGATCTTTACAGGTTCTTTAACGGATTCAAGAGTAATTGTGTTTTCACCTTTTTTAAAGTAAAAAGAAAATGGCTCCTCAAAATAACCGTCACTGTCTTTAAGTAAGCTTTCCATCCACTGTTCGTGCTCTTTTTGAGAAGGACGAACATCGTTGTCTCTTGAGTCTCTCTTTACGGGGTTTGCATTTTCCCAGCATCTTGTAAACTTTAAATACTTTGCATTTTCAAAAGGTATTTCATCGTTTATATAAAGCTTTCGTTCGATGGTGTTGTTTTTACCCTCTACCGGAATGTATTCAAGAAAAATGTTATAAAAGCCTTCGGATTTAACATCAAAAGTAAAAGTTATGCTTCCTTCTTCGGGAGTGTAGACTCCGTCCGATTCTTTCTTTGTGCCTTCGGTTGCGCTTGTATACTCTTTTGCATCAATCACGATTTCATCTTTCGGATAAACGCTTTTGTGCGCACTTAAGTAATCTTCGTAGCTTAAAGATTCAACTATATTATCAAGCAGTCCTTCCACTAACTTTTCATCCGAACTTGCATAGCATTGCATTTCAAACAATAGTGGGCAAAAAAGAAGGCCTGCAATGAGTGTTATGATTGCTTTTTTACTTTTAAAGAAAGAAGGTTTCATTTAAGTGTCCATTCCTCTGTATATTCAAGTGCGATGCTTCCGTCATCGTTAAAAATCACAGGTAACCAGATGTATCTTGAATTCTTTAAATCTTCCGGATTCCATCTGTCAGCCATAAATACATAAGTACCGTTGTCTGCCTTAAATACGCAGGTGCTTTGAGAATCAAAGGTTGTCTTTTGAGCGTCTCCTATGCAAGGGTCTCCTTCGTTGGTCCATTCTCCAAGCATTGATGATGCCTTGTAATATCTTGCCTGGTTTGGAGCCCATCCTGTGCATCCCGAAGAAACAAGGTAGTATGTTTTGTCCTTTTTAAATACTGCGGGAGCCTCTCTTTGAGCGCCGGGGAAAAGCCTTATAAAATCTTCTCCGTATTTAGCTTCATTTACAGGTGTTGCAAGGTATGTATATTCGTCATTAAGCTTTGAAATATATAAAGTTAAGTTTTCTTCGCTTGAATAAATAATGTATGCGGTCTTATCATCGTCCACAAAGAGGTTCATGTCCCTTGCCATTCCCTTGCTTTCGGGATGAAAATCTTCCTGATCGTCGGGACATACATTAAGTCTGTATCTGTCTATAAATTTAAAAGGGCCGTAAGGGGTATCGCTTATTGCAACTCCCGCTGATGCCGCAGCATACGAGGAATTGCTTGTGGCAGTGGGGCCGTCTGCATGAAACCAGATAATGTATTTATCCGTTTTTTCGTTGTAAATAAGCTTGGGCCGCTCGATAATGGCGGTAGAGGCACTTAAGCAGGTATAAACGTTATCAAGCTCTTCCTTACTTAAGCCCTTATAAAGTTCTTTAAAGTATTCATCATTATCAAGCTCTTCTCTTGAATTTACGTTTCTCATTACAACGCCTTCAAACTGCCAGTTATAAAGGTCATCTGAACTGTATGCGCAAATTCCTCCGTGGGCACCTTTACTCTTGTCTTCTCCTACCCACCACCATTTAGTGACCGATTTACCTGTTTCTTTATCCTTAAAGGTAAGCTTTTGAACCTGACCTCCGTGAGCCTGTATCAAATTCCCTTTTGTGTCTGTCCAAGGCTTTGCGGGATTAAATGATGTATACACTTTAATTTCCTCCAATGCTTCAAAACTTGTTTTTAATGCAAAATATGATTTTCTGAATTCAATGTTTTCTTTTGTCGAACCGTTATTTTCTATCAAAACCTGTTCCGCGTCCTGGTAAGCCTTTGTAAAGCTTTCGTAAGACTCAGGTGTGTATAGCCCCTGATTGTCCAAAGCACCCTTTAAGCTTTCCATGTAAGAAAGCAAAAGCTCTCTTCCAAACTTTGGAACCACTCTTACTTCAATATAGCTAAGGATTGGATTTTTCATGGCGTCCACTCCTCTTTGAGGATTGAACACCTTTAGGTTTAACTCTGAATCCTCAACGCTTGTATAAGCCGTACATTCCGTAAGCTTGTACTTTAAGATTTTCTCTCCGTCCACAAGCATGTTATCTTCAATCTGAGCATAAATCGGACGGGCGCTGAAGGGATTGTAAAAGCCTAAAGTAATTTCATACTCTCCCTTCGGGACTTCGAAGTTATAGTAAAATCCCGTAAGGTTGTTATCATACCAGGCGTCTTCGCTTATTTCCCACTTATATGTGTTTAATCCTGTTCCGTATTTGTCTTTAACGGATACCATGTAGTCCTTTGGTTCATAGCCCCATTTTCTTTTTGTTATTTCATCGGGGCCGTAGGGCTGATCGCAAGTCGATTGAAATGCGCCTGTCTTAGCATGCGACAAGACATTTCCGCAATCGACCCTATACAAAAGAAAATCGTTTGCCTTAAGTTCTTCTTCCGAATATATATCCCAAAAGGACGTTTCCTTATTTATTTGCCTTTTTAAATTATCTTTGTCTGCTTCGATATACACAATGCCTGTTAAGAGTGCGGCGATTGTCACTATGGAAAACAGCTTAAAATAAGTACCGTGATTTGCTTTCACTTAACTCTCCTTTGTACCCCGATACTAATTATGTCAAAACAAAAAAGATTAATGTATGAAACATTAATCGAAGTTTATGCTTTATTTTAATGAAATTTTTACAGCCTGAATGGATAATAATTAGAAATCTGAAGATTTTACATAATGGTAAATTTAAGCAAAATAAGGTATCTTTATCTTATGATAAAAAACAGAATTAAACGTTTTAAACATCTTCCCATACAAAAGCAATTTATACTCATAAGTGCTGTATCCATAGTGCTTGTAGTTTTTTTGTCCGTTTTTTCGATAGCAAGCATAAACGGCTTAATGTTATCAACGGCATCGGAGCATGCAGACCTTGCAACTGACAGATTCAGTAACGACTTGGACTCTCTTTTAACAAAGCTCGATGTTATTACCACAAGCTTTCAAACAGACAGTATCTATAAAACATTGTTTAACGCGACAGACTATAAAAATATTTCTTCAGACATCATAAATCAGGTATCAGAAAACGTTTCTTACATTAAAAGCTTATATCCTGACATCGCAGACATAGCCTTTGTAAATAATGTGGTCCACTGGTCTTCACTTTATTCGGAAGAAGATCTTTTAAGTATGTACAAAGAAACCGTTTCAAACGGCAAAAACTTAAACAGAGGTCTCGGGCTTAAAAAAAGTTCCTTCTTACCCTTTAAAGATAAAGCCTATTACGTATATTGTTCTCAGACCTACTATCTTGGCCACCCAATAGGATGTATTTTCTTTTCCCTTGATATGGACAAATTGTCACTCACCTCTTCTTCCAACGAAAATGCATACTATTACCTCATGGATACAAACGGAAACTACCATGCCCTAAACTCTTCATCAAAATCAGTTTCACAGGCTATCATCCCCATTTGTCAGGCCAACTATTCAAAGGTAACGGAAGGCTCTTCTTTTTCAAATAAAAGTAAGTCTTATCTTATAAAAATGGATTATTCAAGCACCGCAAGCTGCTATATCATAAGTGCAGTAAACATTACTTCGGTCAATAAATCAAGTCAGGGAACATTGATTAAAGTAACGATGATTGTGGTGGCAATCGTGTTCTTTGTACTTTTAATGCTTATAACCCTTTACGTAAGCTTGATTAACCCTCTTAATCAGTTTTCAAACATCATTAAAACAATGGAAAAAGAAAGGACTCGCCACCTAAGCGCTCCTATCGACATTGACGGATGTATGGAAGTACATGATTTGGGAACCGCTTTTACTAACATGTTTTCAACAATTGATGAGTTAAATGTCCAGATATTTGATGCATCAAGCAAATTATACGAAGAAAAAATAAGAGGTCAGGCTACGGAAATATCCTATTTCAGAAGTCAGATTAATCCTCATTTTTTATATAACGTTTTGGAACTTATAAGGTCTCAGGCCCTTTTAAAGGACGCTCCGGAAATTGCAAATATAGCAATCGCCATGGGAAAGATGTATAGATACAACACTAAAGGCGCTCCCATCGTTCCCTTTAAGGATGAACTTGAAGTTACAAAAGCCTATGTGGAAATACAAAAATACCGATTTAAAGATAAATTCGATATTTTTTATAACATATCGGAAGAAGCCCTTAAATACCGCGTCATAAAGATGATATTACAGCCTCTGGTAGAAAACGCCATAGGCCACGGCATTGAGCCTTCGTTAGAAAAGTGTACCCTTTATATAGGCGTAAACATTAAAGACACCGACCTTTATATCGATATACGAGATGACGGTGTGGGCATGAGCGAAGAAAAGCTTAAAGAAATCCGTTCTCTTCTTTTAGAAAAGCACATTGACTCTGAAAAGTATGTTGGCATTTTAAATACTAATGCAAGAATCAAGCTTCAATACGGAGAAGAATACGGAATCAATATAGACAGTAACGAATCAGACGGAACCGTGGTGCAGTTGCACCTCCCGCTTGAAAGATAAGGGGAATAGCATGTACAAAGTTTTATTGGCAGACGATGAGCCTTCAATAATTGAATCAATGAAAGAAAACATTGACTGGGCAAAGTATAACGCAGAGGTTGCATACTGCGCCTCTAACGGAAAAGAAGCCCATGAAATCATATTGGAAAAAGAACCGGATATTGCCATTTTGGATATAAGAATGCCGGGCTTTAGCGGACTTGATCTAAGTAAGATGATTTTTCAAAACGGCTTAAAAACAAAGGTTATTATCTTAAGCGGCTATGCCGAATTTTCCTATGCTCAAAAAGCCATTCAATATAATGTTTTGGGATATTGTTTAAAGCCTGTTGAATATGAAGAAATAATCCAGCTCATAGTTAAGGCAATCGATAACATCGACGAAAAGGGAGCCTTATTATCTCAGGATTCTTTCCTTGAAGCTATTGAGACAAATGACTTAGACAGAATAAAAACCTATATGGCAAGTAATGACTTATCTACGGATAAGTTTTACCTTGCAGCCTCTTTAAGCCAGTCTCCCATCTTTACAAACGGGGTATTTGCCTTTAAAGCAGGCTCTAATCTATACGGGTATTTATCAAATAATCCTTTTGTAAAGGATGGGCTTAAAAGATATATTACATCGGGAGAAGCTACGGGAATTGCCATATATCCCACTTCCTTAAATGCAAAGAGCTTACGTATGTCCATATATAATTCAATCGCTATGTGCTATCAGTCCTTTATAGACCCTGAAGTTACCATATGTGACGAATACTATGATTCTCACTCAATAAAGATTGTAAGCGACATTCAAAACGCCCTTTCTTTTTCAAACAAAGAATCTGTTTTAAAGCTTTTGGCAGAGCTAAAAGTAAGCCCCGATAAAAAGAAAATGTCCGTTCACTCTCTTCAGCAGCTTGTAAACGGCATTCTTACAAACACAACTTTAATAAAAGATGAATCGGACGATTATATTTACAATTATAAACAGCTCACCGGCCTCTACTCTTCCATTGACGAATGTATCGACAATCTTATCGAAAAGCTTTCGCAATCCAACAAAGAGCCCGAAGCCGGTGCAAGTATAAGCAATTTTTATTTTTTAAAGATAATGAAGTATATAAATACTTACTATACAAACGATATTTCTTTAAAGGATGTGGCGGATGTTGTTAATCTTAATCCCAACTACATAAGCCAGATGTTCAAAAAAGCTACGGGCACCACCTTTACAAAGTACTTAACGGACCTTCGCATTAAAAATGCCCAGAACCTTCTTTTGCAAACAACGGATTCCATAAATGAAATATCGCTTAAAACAGGCTTTAATGACTATTTCTACTTTTTAAAAATCTTTAAAAAGTACACAGGGAAAACTCCCAGTGAATACAGAAGCACTGCAAAATAGATTATCTTGTGCCCTTATCATAAGGGATACCTTCAGCCTTTGGTGCTCTTGACTTCTTTGAAGTAAAGGTAAGCACCAAAAGGGTGATGACGTATGGAAGCAAACGGTATACGTTCGAGCTGATACCGACTTCTTTTAACCAGAAAATTCCATCACCGTTAATATCCAAAGTTGAATAACAAGCCGCAATACACTTAAAGAGACCGAATAAAAGTGCGCCTCCCGCAATGTTTAAAGGCTTCCAATTACCAAAGATCATAACTGCCAAAGCAAGGAAACCAAAGCCTGCTACATCTCCGTTTGCGGAACAGTTTGAAGATGTAAGGGCATATACAAAACCGCCCATTCCTGCAAGGAATCCGGAAATGATGACGCCTGAATATCTCATCTTATATACATTGATACCAAGAGATGCGGAAGCCTGAGGATTTTCGCCGCAGGAACGAAGTCTTAAGCCAAATTTTGTAAAGTACAAAATGATTGAAAGAATAATGTATATAAGCAAGCAAATATAGGTTGCAAGATAAACCTTATTTAAAAATGTGTTTCCAAAGAAACCTAAGTCTGCATCCTTATCAAATCCGAAGGTTGTCTTCTTAAGCATGAACCATCCTGCGGAATCTCCCTTAAACATCATCAAGGTATTCTGGTTAACCATGATACGAACAAGGAATAAAACAAGTGCGGGTGCAAGCATGTTTAAAGCTGTACCGCCGATTGTCTGGTCTGCCTTTAAGCTTACGGCCGCAAATGCAAGTAAGAGTGAGAAAACAGAGCCCATGATACCTGCAACAAGCATTGCCAATATTTCAAACAACTGAAGTGCTCCCCAGTTTCCGTTTAAATAAGCACTTTCAAAAAGCCCTATTTCCTGAACGGTACGTACAAACAATACTCCCGTAAAGGCACCAAATATCATGATACCTTCAAGAGCTAAGTTAATAACACCGCTTCGCTCGGCAAATACACCTGCCAAAGCAACTATCATAAGGGGAACCATAAATAAAAGTGTCTGCTGAATTAAAAATGACATTATTCATTCCCCCTTTCATTAGTCTTTTCTTCTTGTGTTTCTTTTTCTTTATCCTCGCTTGGCTTAGCTACAGCCTCTTTCTTTCTTGTAGAAATCCAAGTCCTTATAAATAATGCAAAGGCCGAAAGATAAACGATTACACCGATGATTACGTCCGTTATGTATTCGTTGTATGCTGTAAGGTTTGTAAGCTGCATACCTACCGTACTAAGCATTGCCATGAATATTCCGGAGAATATAACACCGATTGGATTGTTAAGTGCCAAAAGGGCTACCGGAATTCCGTTAAATCCTGTGGCAGGAAGGGACTGATATGTGGACCAGAAAAACTCTGTATTTCCCGATAAGAAATAAAGTGCTCCTCCCGCTGATGCCAAGGCTCCTGCAATACCCATTGATAAAATGATGTTTCTTTTATCTTTAATGCCCGCATACTTAGCAGCATGGCGGTTAGCTCCGCAGGCCTTTAACTGATATCCCAAAGTGGTCTTATTCATCATGATGTAGACTAAAACCGCAATCACGATTGCAATTATGATGCCTCCGTTAACCTGAGAGCCTTTAAACACTTTATCAAGCCCAAGCTTAACGGTAGCTACCCCGTTATAGGATGTCTTGTAAATATATCCTGTCTTGCCCGCTTCAACCTGGTTACAAAATACTGAGCCGTCAAAGAACCATGTTACAAGGTTTGCGGCTATCCAGTTTGTCATAATGCAGGCAATAACTTCGTTGATATTAAATACTGCTTTTACAAAGCCGGGAATTGCTCCCCACAAAGCTCCCGCAACCATAGCAGCAAGGAAAGCGATTATCCAGATAATCCATGTAGGTACTTTATCCGAAGGAATTGACAAAGCAATTGCAAGGGATGTCATGGTGCCCATTAAGTATTGGCCGGGGGCTCCGATATTAAATAATCCTGTTTTAAAGGCAACGGATACGGATAAACCTGCCATAATAAGAGGTGTTGCTCTAAATAACATATCCCCTAAGTTTACTGCGTTATATCCCCAGGTAAGGGAACCTATTGCATCTCTTCCCGTTGAAAGGATACCTGCAAATATGATTCTTACGCCTTCCCAAGCGCCTTTAACTCCAATGGTATCTTTAAAGATACCAACCAAAAATACTGCTATCGCTCCTACAATGAGACCAACTAAAATTGAAATCAAGGAAGCGAGAACACTTTTTACGCCATCTTTTTTAAAGAAGCTTTTTAAATTCTCCTTCATGCCCTAAGCCTCCTTCTTATCTTTCTTAGCGCCGGCCATGTAAAGACCTAACTCTTGCGCCGTTACTTTCTTTGAATCAAACTCACCAACGATCTTTCCTTCATACATAACAAGGATTCTGTCAGATAAGCTTAAAACTTCATCAAGTTCCAAAGAAACAAGCAAAACTGCCTTTCCTTCATCACGCTGCTTAACAAGCTGAGCGTGCACGAACTCGATTGCACCTACGTCAAGGCCACGTGTAGGCTGAACTGCCACGATTAAATCACGATTTCTGTCAAGCTCTCTTGCTATAATTGCCTTTTGCTGGTTACCGCCCGACATTGAACGAGTGATTGTGACAGGTCCCTGACCGGAACGCACATCAAATTTATCGATTAATTCCTGTGAGTATTTTCTAATGGCATCAAACTTAATAAAGCCGTTATGCTGGAATTCTTTTTCCTGGAATCTTTGAAGCACCAAATTATTTTCCAAAGTAAAATCAAGCACAAGGCCGTGCTTATGTCTGTCTTCGGGAATGTGGGCCATGTATTTACCCTTTTCCTTAACGGATGCCTTTGTAATGTCATGTCCGTCTATGGTAATGGTGCCTGCACTTACTTGATCCAAGCCTGTAAGGGCATGAATAAACTCAGTCTGACCGTTTCCGTCGATACCCGCTATACAAACGATTTCTCCCTTTCTTACGTCGAAAGAAACGTCCTTAACGGCTTCGCTTTTATGAATGTGAGACATTACGCTTACATTTCTTACGGATAGCACAACGTCTGTGGGCTTAGCTTCATCCTTTTTAACTTCCAATTGAACCGGACGACCCACCATCATGTTTGAAAGCTCTTGTTTGTTTGTATCTTTAGTGTTAACGGTGGCAACATACTTACCTTTTCTTAAAACGGTAACACGATCCGATACTTCCATGATTTCGTTAAGCTTATGGGAAATAAACAAAATGGACTTGCCTTCTTTTGCAAGGTTTTTCATTATTGCCATAAGTTCTTCTATTTCCTGAGGAGTAAGCACGGCTGTAGGCTCGTCAAAGATCAAAATTTCATTGTCTCTGTAGAGCATCTTTAATATTTCCGTTCTTTGCTGCATACCAACGGAAATGTCTTCCACCTTTGCATCAAGGTCAACGTAAAGACCGTATTTTTCGGATAATTCCGTAACCTTTTTTCTTGCCGCCTTTTCAGATAAAAAGCCCCACTTTGTATCTTCCGCACCAAGAATGATGTTATCAAGGACACTGAAAACCTCAATAAGTTTAAAGTGCTGATGCACCATACCGATATGGAGAGCCGTTGCATCGTTGGGGCTGTCAATCTTTACTTCCTTACCGTCTTTTTTAATGATTCCCTCTTCAGGCTGATAGAGCCCGAAAAGCACGCTCATAAGCGTTGATTTGCCTGCTCCGTTTTCACCAAGAAGCGCATGAATTTCGCCCTTCTTTAACTGAAGGGTGATGTCATCGTTGGCTTTTATTCCGGGGAATTCTTTTGTGATGTGGAGCATCTCAATTACGTACTCGGATTCGCTACCCATTGAATATTCTTCCTTTCAAAAAAGGTGTAAAAAGAATGGTTTTTTGAACCAAAAACCTTATATTTATCTTAATAAAATTGAGTGAAAGTTTCAAGCAAAGTCGTACAAAAAAAGGGCTTCTTTCGAAGCCCTTTTAAAGTCTTTAATTATTCAACTACGTTTACAGTAGCGTTTGAATAGCTCTGTGAGAAGTTTGCTTCGTAGTTGTCATCGATAACAAGTTTACCGCTTACAACGTCGTTAAATAACTTGTTGTATTCATCAACTGTGAACTTGTTGAATCTCCATGAAGATTCTGCTGTAGGAAGACCTGTGTCTCCTTCTTTAGCGCCAAGAGTCTGGCATGTGTTACCGATTGATGACCATTCGTTGCCGTAGAACTTAGCACACATCTGCTGTACAGAGTTAGCTAATTCCTTCATAGCTGAAGTGATAACTACGGGTGAATCGTTAGCCTGGTCAACGTCAACACCTACAACCTTAGCATCGTTAGCTGAAGCAGCTGCAAATACTGACTGGCAAAGTGTACCACCGCAAGCGAAGATAACTTCTGTTCCGGTTTCATACCAACCGTTTGCAAGTGTCTGAAGTTCTGTTGAAGGTGAATATGATGAACCATATAACCATGTGTAGTTGATATCAACGTTTACGCCAAGTTCCTTAGCAGCATCGTTTGCGCCCTGAACAAATCCGTAACCGTATCTGCAACATGCAGGGTTAGTGCCACCGCCACCGCCGCAGAAACCTAACTTTGTGTATCCGTCTTTAACAACAGCATAACCTGCAAAGTAACCACATTCGTGTTCTTTGTATGCAACTGCTGCTACGTTGTCAAGACCTAAGCTCCAACCATCGATGAATACGAATTTAACATCGGGATAGTTTGTAGCTGCCTTTTCAAGTGCTGTAGCCTGTAAGAAACCGGGTGCTACGATGATTTCAGCGCCTGCGTCTGCTGCTGCAGCCATTGCGTTGTATCTGTCATCGTCTGTAGCTTCGGAACCGTTTGCGGGCTGATAATACTTATAGCTCTTTCCGTTCTGAGAAGCATACAACTTAACGCCGTTCCATGTTCCTTCGTTAAAGGAACCATCCTTTAACTGACCAACGTCTGTAACCAAAGCGATTTGGTACTTACCGTCGGAAGCTGTCATAGAATCGGGAATATCGTTTCCGCTCTTTGCAGCAGTTGTCTTTGCGCTTCCGCAAGCGCATAAGGAACATACCATTACCAATGCAAGTACTACTGATAATACTTTTTTCATTGAAAAATTCCTCCCACTATATAAAGTTGTTTAGGTGTGATTCAATGTTTCACACACCAAAAATTATACCATTTCTGCCTGTCTATTACAACGTGAATTTATACTCTTAAAGAATTACCGCTTTCATTTTTTAAGCGCCATTCGATGCAACGTTTAAGGTAGTGAATGTAGTCAGGGTTTTTGCACATTCCCTTTCCTTCATCGTCTGATATTTTGGCAACGTCACAACCGTTACATGCGGTTGTCTTCATGACAATATTAAGGGCCGGCACCTTTGTGTCGTTTGCTATAAAGGTACCGATTCCAAAAGCGGTTTTAGCCTTATCTTTAAAGTATCTTCTAAGCTTTGTGGCTCTGTCAAAATCCAAGCTGTCGCTAAATAAAAGGGTCTTTGTCAAGGGATCAATATCTAAAGACTTATAATGATTAATCATTGTTTCGCCCCACTCATATGGATCTCCCGAGTCATGGCGCACTCCTGAAAAGAGAGTTGAAAAGGTAAGCTGAAAATCCTTTAAAAAGCATTCTGTAGTAATGGCATCCGTCAATGCAATTCCGTTTAACACTCCGTATTCTTTTACCCAAGCATCAAGGGCATACCAGTTTGAATAAGCGGGATTATGCTTATGATTTCCTTGTCCCACGCACATAATCCATTCATGAGCCATGGTTCCTACGGGAGTTATGCCGTATTTCTTTGCCAAGTACACATTTGATGTACCAACAAAGAAAGAATCCTTCATCTTGGCATCTTTAAGCGTTTTAACGGCTAAATCCTGAGCTTCTTTTGATAATCTTCTTCTAAGTCCAAATTCAGAGAAAGCACCAAGCTCATACTCTCCCGATTTTAGAGCCTCAACCTTTTTATTTAATCTATCCTTGAAATCTTCAAATAATTCATCATAGTTATAGGCCATTCTAAAATAAACTTCGTTTACAATGGCAAGGGTAGGGATTTCATACATGGAAGTGTTAAGCCATGTTCCCTTGGTTTCGATTGTAAGGCCGCAGGGGGCATCGGTTCCGAATGAAAAATCGTCAAATCTTGGCTTCCAAAGTCTTAAATAATCTATGTAAGACCCTCTTATCCACTTTATGGAATCTAAGTAAGAAAGCTCATCTTCACTAAAGCGTAAATCACAATACATCTTAATCTGATTCTTTATTTCTTCAACCATTTCTTTTGTGAATTTAACATCAGTGTTTCTACACTTAAAAGACCATGTGGTCTTATATTCACTGTATTGATGATAAATCGCCTGACCCATTGAAAACTTGTAGGCATCTGTTTCTAAAAGACTTGTAATTATTCTCTCCATATTTTCCCTCTCATTTATCTTAAACTAAAAATGTTTCACAAATGAAAACTACCACACAGCAAATAATTGAAACAGGAAGAAGTCCAAGCCCAAAGAAAGCGGCAAGTACACCCGCGACAAGTGCAATTAAACCGGCAATGGGGCTCTGAGTAGCTTCCATGATTGCAGGAAAAGTCATAACCGCCAATGTTACATAAGGCACATAATAAAGAAAGCTTCTTATGAATCTGTTCTTTATAGGCTTACGAATCAAAGTAAGGGGCAATATTCTTACTCCGTTTGTGGTAAGAATCATTATGCATAAATAAATACACAATCTAAGGGAATCACTCATTTTCGGCTACCTCCTCTTCTACCTTCACAGGCTTAATAAGGGAAATAACCGCAGAAATTACGATTGTTAAAATAATCGTTCTTGTGCCGGAACTAATTTCCTTTAAAAGTGGCAATATACTAAATAAATAGCTAAACAAAAAACCTGCAATAACAGCGGCTGTAACAGCCTTATCTCTTTTAGCGGGCGGAATAATGATAGCTAAAAACATTCCGTATAAAGCAACGCTTAATGCTGATACGTATCTTATAGGAAGCGCAGAACCTGCAATTATTCCAAGAGCTGTTCCTAAAGCCCACATAGGCCCTGCCACAACGGTTGCGCCAAATGTATACTTTGGCTTAAGTTTTCCGGGCCATGCAATAGAAATGCCGAAAATCTCATCGGTGCAACAAGCACCCACGAGAAGCCTTGTAAACATATTTGTCTTTGAATCAAACTTCTGAGTCAAAGCGCAATTCATAAGCAAGTATCTTGCATTGGTAATAACAGAAATTATAAACAGTTCCCAGAAAGAAGCGCCTACAGCAATAAGTGAATAAGCTGCGTACTCACCTGCCGACGCTCTTGTAAAGAGACTTGAAAAAAAGCCAAGTAAAGGCGAAAGTCCGCCTTTTTTTGCTATTATTCCAAGTGAAAAAGAAACAGCGAAATATCCAAGGCCAATGGGAAGGCCGTCTCTCATGCCTTTAAAAAAAGCATTATTATCTTTCATACCGAATTAAATCCTTCATATTTTAGTTTGCCGGTAATCCTTAATCTTCTCTCAGTCTTGACTACCATTGTACCATAGATGTCAAGAAATTGGATAAAGAAAAAGCCATCGGAAATCCGATGGCTTTAAAGTCTTTATTATTTGGAAATTACATTCCTGCCTGAGCTGCAACTTCTGCTGCGAAGTCGTCAACCTTCTTTTCCATACCTTCACCAACTTCGAAACGAACGAACTTAGCGATGTTGATGTTAGCAT
>JAILCK010000307.1 GCA_024680435.1 Lachnospiraceae bacterium | reverse complement strand
AATACTTCTCACTGCATATCATATAGGTTGCGGCGATCACAATGCCGAGTGCGATCGATGCGACGCTGCAAAGTAACATTCCTTTGAGTCCGAGAGTAATCATTCCCGTTCCCGACTGATTTAAAATGCTGTCCAGCATATGTTTTCTCCTTCGTATGTCATCTTAAGCCGTTTGCATGCGGCTCCGTACTTTGAAAAACTGCCCGGATATATCTTTTCGTCCGTCAAAGCCTTCGTAAGCCACAAAGGCATGGCACCAGGCGCTTTTATCTCCATAAGATACTTGTCTTCGTCGAGTATCCTTTCCGCATCTTTGCCGTTCATAAGGCATCCCTCGTCAAATTTGACTTTGACGTCCTTGTCGTACGTAATGCGGATGTCTTTGTTTTCGTTGCAGAAAGAAGCGATACGCATATATTCGATGTAAGTCGGACGTATCGACTTATAGTATTTAAAGAAGTAATCGATCTCCTTCATTATCTGGGAGTCTGTGTCGGGATAAATTCCCTTCTTAAGATAAAGGTCGGCTTCGGCATACGAGAGCGCTATCCTTCTTTTGTATACGACACCCTGATACTTTTTCTTAAGTTCAAGATATACTTTCGACTCCGGGGTGGCCTGTCCGTAACAGCGAAGCCGTACTTTTTCTTTATACACCGGCTTCTCCATCGACTCTCTTGCAAGATCGTAGTTCTTGGTATCAAAGTAGATGCTTATGATCTTCGAAAGACCGTACTCGTCGTCGGTCATGTAAGGGCGAAGTGCTTCCCGTATGCCTTCGAACTGCTCTTTTGAAAGGATATATTTAGTTTCGAGTCGTCTGAAAACATCTTTTGCCATAATTACATTTACTAAAAAATATGGCGTAGCCCCCACGCTCTTTTGGCCGCAGGTCCACGCCTTGTAAAAACACAATACCTTAATTACTTGGCATAGTCAATGATAATTTTCCGCGCAGTAATCACTTTCAGTCTTCTGATTCGCTTGAAAAGATTAAGATAGTATTCCAGTTCTTTCAAAGTAAATCCAAATCGTTTATATATACATTTGCTTTAACGCCCAACAATTGACAGTATTATTTTTTTAAGTATCTCACTTGGATGAAGGTTTGCCCTGTCTGTAGTAAACTCCTTTAATACAATATAGAGAATGTCCTTATTTGCCATCGTTGTAATGTGACCATCGAACTTGAACTTATCTATAATATCCCTAACGTTTTCGGAAAATCCGTTCAGATAATCCTTAAAGTTGTCCTCGATGTTGTCAGGATCAGCCATCAATCTTTCAAAGGTATATTTGCTCGTATTGTAAAAATCAAACCCGGAAGCCTTTCTAAGAAGGATGTCTTTCATTGGAAGATTCTTTACTTCCTCATACTTGGAAAGAACGGCATCCTTGGTGTCTGATAAGATACAGTCAAATCTACGGATAACTGTCAACGGAAGAATTACCTCACCATACTCATGCGGTTTATAAACTCCGGTCAACTTATCTGCTATCGCCCAGATAAGATCAGCTTTTTGATCGATTTTTGCACTTCTTGCAGCCATTATTAAATCTCCTTAGCATTACATTTGATACTTCATAAGGGTTTTGCCCTTCTATCTTCTGTCCCCGAACAGCAAAAACATCATTTTTATTTTATTATTTTTGCCCATCAACATCAACGAATTTGCGAGACATTTTCATACAAAATCGGACAATTTTATCTTTAATCACTTTAACTTCAAAATCTATAACTCCTCGTTATTAAGTGGCATGAATATATTGATGCATCTCGTAGTAAAAACAAAAAAGACTACGAAACACAGATTAAATCCGCTATCGTAGTCTAATGATTATCCATTTGGGTTTCGCCTCGGCCAAAAAAACCTTGAAATCCAAGGGTTTGAGCAGCTGGTAGGGGAATCGAACCCCTGATTCCGCCGTGAGAGGGCGGCGTCTTAACCGCTTGACCAACCAGCCATTTTTGAGTGCCTGTCTCAGGCACTCGTTTATATTATCGTAAAATCACGAAATATGCAAGAGGTATTTTTCTATACTAATTTTCAAAATTAAATGCAAATATCGTTGCATTTAGTCTGAGAAACGCTATTTTTGCATTTAGTTTGAAAAATGAGGTATAAAAATAGGAGGTTCCGATATGAAACCTCTTATTACATTTTGAAAGAAGGAGTTACTCCCTTTTATTAAATTGATGCAAACTGTAATAGAATCTTTTTACTCATAGTAAGTATAAGTTTCTATTTCTTTAGAAATATCCAAATCATCAATCGATAAAATATTGAGATTGTCATGCTCTTTAAAGTCATTTTCCAAGATTATTGACTTATCAAACACGCTCTGCAGTTTCGAATTATCTGCTTTCATAAAAGAAAGAACACTTGCTTCAAGCATCTGAGAATGACATGTGTGTGATAAATCAAATACATATCCACACTTCATACATAGTTCTCTGGCAAACTCTCGTTGTGTGCGTCCATTACCTTCACGGAAAGGATGTAAGGCATTCATCTCTCCATAGAACGATGTAAATATCCTCACAAATTCATTTCTATCGTCTTTTACATTATAACAATGATTAAAAAAATCCGGGAAAATAGTAGCCGCAAAACTGTCTATGTTTTGAACTAAACAAAACTCACTGTTTCCCTTAGAAATGTTAACGCATCGAGTTTTTCCAGCCCACTCATACAAATCCTGAAAAATATATCTATGAATTTCTTTTAAATGAGCAAAATCAAATTTACCCTTTAATGGTTTTTTTTGCAATTCCAACAATCTTGCAAACGTATAATCTCTCTCTGCTTGCTGCAGAATAGACATATCTTTTATATCTAACTTATTGATCAATACATTTGAATTAGGATAACAATACTTGTTGTCTGCCATACTTTTTATTTAACTCTGCCAAGAAATCTTTTGTCGTCTTTTTACCATTAGCCAAATCATATATTTCGGCTTTCGATTCACTATCAAAATATAATTCTTCGATCGCTAATGTTGAAATAACCTGAACGACTTTTTCTATTGTTGATGTTTCTTTCATCGTACATCCCCTTAACATTGTTTTCTCCTTTCCTCGCTTACTGCGATATTTATTGTATATAAACGAGGAAAGCCTTTAACTCGCCTCGGTAGTTTTCAAGGCGAGTGCCTTATTATTCTCTTGCGCTTTTAACGTAAGAGTTCATTTCGTTTTATCTTCTCAGAGCATAGTTGCCCTTAAGAAATCACTAATTGTTGATGAGTCACCTCTTTTGTAGTCTAATTGTATTATACCACAAATATAAAGTATTTCCAATTAAGACGACAAGAAGCCGTTCTGCAACAGCTCCTTTTAAATGATTTTAAAATTTTTTTATAAGATACGTATAGCATAGAAATCCATACAAATCAATACTTTATGCCGTTTTACGATCTTTCTTTTTTCTATTAGTAATCTTATCAGAAAATCGCTGTTTATACACCCATTAGGTCAAATAAACTTATCTGATTGGACTCGGGGATGTCGCCGAGTATTCCAAGGTCTGCCATTTCATCGGTGATCGTCTGCGATACCTTTGTGCGCTGCTTAAAGTCGTCTCTTGAAAGGAACGGCCCTTTTTTGGCGGCTTCAACTATACTGTCCGCGGCATTTTCGCCAAGACCTTCGATACTTGTGAGCGCAGGCATTATCTTGCCGTCGATTATGGAGAAAAGTCTCGCTTTGGCTTTAAACAGGTCAATGGGCATGAATTCAAAACCTCTGGCATACATTTCCTGAACGATCCTTAAATCTCTTATGGAATCCTCGTCCTTGTTGGACTTTTCGGGAAGGGCGCGAAGTTTCTTTAACTCGGCTTCCAAAGTATCTCGCCCGAAGCACATCGTCTTATAGTTGAACGCCTTTGCGCGGATACTGAAGAAGGCCGCATAGTAAGCCAGGGGATAATATACTTTGCAATAAGCTATTCGCCATGCCATCATAACGTAAGCTGCGGCATGAGCACGCGGGAACATGTACTGAATCTTCTCACAGGAGCCGACATACCACTCGGGTACGTCGTGAGCGAGCATATCTTCTTTCCACTCAGGCCACTCCGCACATTTTTTGCCCGCAACCTTACCTTTACGCACATTCTCCATGATCTTAAAGGATTTGGAAGGATC
>JAILCK010000291.1 GCA_024680435.1 Lachnospiraceae bacterium | reverse complement strand
CAGATGCTTAACTATCTTCAGAATCACTATATGGAGAAGCTTTCTTTGGATGAAATTGCTAAAGCCGGAAATGTGGGTAAAACTCTTTGCGCGAAGCTCTTTAAAAAGTATGTTAATGCCACTCCCGGAGACTATCTTATTACCTATAGGATAGTAAAGAGCACCGACATGCTTAGAAATACAGATCTTTCGATTACCGATATCGCATACAAATGCGGATTCACAAGCGGTAGTCATTTCACCAAAACTTTTGGCGAGATAATAGGCTGCACACCCAATAAATACAGGAATCTTGGCTGTAATGAACTTGGCTATGCAGGACATCTTGCCTATTTAAAACAAAAATAGTGTTGACATTTAATGTAATTGTTTTATAATGAACATATGAACAGTTGAACATATGAGAAAGGATTGAAAGATGGACGATAAGATATATGATTTGGCAGATTTGTTTAAGGTTTTCTCCGATTCCACAAGAATCCGTATTCTTTACCTTCTTTTAGGAGGAGAAAAAAACGTAAGTGATATATCTGACGAGCTTTCAATGAATCAGTCAGCTGTATCACATCAATTAAAAACATTAAAGCAGAGCGATTTAGTGAAGGTTAGGCGTGACGGTAAGGCGATGTTTTACAGTTTGTCCGATTCCCACGTTGAATCAATTCTAAAAATCGGGATGGAACATATTTTGGAGGAGTGAAATATGAAGAGAACATTTATTTTGGAAGATTTGGATTGTGCACACTGCGCACAGAAGATTGAAGATGCTGTTGCAAAGATTGACGGCGTTTCAAATTGTAAGGTTACATTTCTTACGCAGAAGCTCGTTTACGATGTAGATGACGCTAAAAACGATACAGTAGAAAAAGAAATGAAGAAGATTGTTAAAAGCACAGAGCCTGACGTAACTGTAAAGGCAGTTTAATCGGTGGGGAGATTGCTTAGATAAAGATGGGGATGCGCTTGCGTCCCCTTTTTGCGGAGATAAATTATGACAAAGAAACTAAAAAAGAAAATAATCAGAGTCGGAATCGGGGCTCTTTTATTCATAGCGGCCGTTATTGTTTCAAAAGTTGCAAATGTATATGTGGGTCTTGCAATTTTTATTGCAGCATACCTTGTACTTGCTATTGATGTACTTAAAAATGCCGCCATAAACATAGCTCACGGCCATGTGTTTGACGAAAACTTCCTTATGATGGTGGCAACTTTCGGAGCCTTCTTTTGTAGGGAATACGGCGAAGCCGTAGCGGTTATGCTCTTTTATCAGGTGGGCGAATGCTTCCAGACTTATGCGGTTAATAAATCAAGGAAATCAATTAAGGCATTGATGAGCATAAGACCCGACTTTGCAAGAATAGAAATTGAGGGTGAAGAAAAAGAAGTAGATCCTTCTGAAGTAAACATTGGTGACATTATTATCATTAAGCCGGGGGAACGTGTTCCTTTGGATGGTAACATCATAGAAGGAAGAAGCGCCATGGATACGGCGGCGATTACCGGAGAGAGCCTTCCTAAAGAAGTTGGCCCGGGAGAACTTGTTGTCAGCGGCTGGGTGAATAAATCAGGTGTAATAAAGGTAAGCGTAACTTCTAACTTCTCTCAGTCAACAGTTTCTAAGATACTTGAACTTGTTGAAAAGGCAAGTGAAAAGAAAGCAAAAGCAGAGCAGTTTATCACTGTATTTTCAAGATATTACACGCCCTCAGTTGTTGGAGCCGCAGCACTTTTATTTATAGCCGGAGCTTTAATAACGGGTGATACTTTAACATGGATGTATAGGGCCATGACCTTCCTCCTTATATCCTGCCCTTGCGCTTTGGTAATAAGCGTACCCCTTTCTTTCTTTGGCGGAATCGGAGGCGCCGGCAAGGTAGGTATCCTTATTAAGGGCGGAAACTACATGGATACGCTTTCTAAAATTGACACTCTTGTCCTTGATAAAACGGGTACTGTTACAAAAGGTAATTTTGCTCTTAAGCATATAGAGCCTTCAAAGTATTTTGAAGATGCCCATAAAGGCAATGCAAAAGAAACACTTCTTAAAATAACGGCCATTGCGGAAAGCTACTCTACGCATCCAATAGCAGCTTCTATTGTGGAAGCTTACGCAGAAAAGATTGATAAAAAGGATGTTGGGGAGATTACGGAAATTGCCGGTAAAGGTATCTGTGCCGAAATCGGTAAAGATAAGGTATATGTAGGTAACAGAAAGCTTATGGCTGATGTTATTGTGCCTCAAGATGAAAAAGAAACGGATACCTGTCTTTGCGGAATCGATGAAGGTACAATCGTATACATTGCCGTAAATGACAGACTTGCAGGACATATGCACATAGTCGATGAGGTAAAAGAAAACGCATCGGTTTCTTTGGCCGAATGTAAGAAAGCAGGTATCCGTAAAATCGTGATGCTTACAGGAGATAACGAAAGAACGGCCAATGCAGTATGTAAGGCCGTTGGAATCGATGAATACAGAGCAAACTTAACGCCTATGGACAAGGTTAAGGCCTTGGAAGAAATTATGAGAGAAAGCGGCGTAAATGTTGTAGCCTTTGCAGGTGACGGTATAAACGATGCGCCTGTTCTTTCAAGAGCCGATATTGGTATCGCCATGGGAGCTATGGGCTCTGATGCCGCTATCGAAGCTGCGGACGTAGTTATCATGACAGACGATCTTTCAAAGATTTCCAAAGCTAAAAAGATAGCTGCAAAAACAATTCGAATAGTTAAAGAAAACATAGTGTTTGCATTAGCAATAAAGCTTTTGGTGCTTGTGCTTGCAGCCTTTGGTATAGCCCACATGGGCGCCGC
>JAILCK010000276.1 GCA_024680435.1 Lachnospiraceae bacterium | reverse complement strand
AACGTATGTGATTTGTCAACAGACGGTTCTTTCACTTTAGGAGCATGCGTAGGAGCCGTAGTGGCGCTTTCGGGACATCCGTTTTTAGCTATACCCGCAGCTATGATTGCATCGGCTTTATCGGGCCTTATAACCGCCTTTTTACAAACCAAGTTAAGAATCAATTCACTTCTTGCGGGAATTGTGGTTAACACAGGTCTTTATTCAATAAACATAGCGATAATGGGTAATGCATCCCTTTTAAACTTAAACGGTACAAAGACTATTTTTTCAATGCTTAAAGATTCCTTTAAAGGAACGGCATTTGAAAACTATTATATAGTTATTATTGCCGGCATATTTGTTGTTTTGTCTATGGCGATAATAGTCCTTTTCTTAAAGACAAGATTAGGCCTTGCCATAAAGGCAACCGGCGATAACCCAAAGATGGTTCAATCTTCAAGCATTAACCCTCACATGACAACCATAGTAGGTCTTTGCTTTGCAAACGCTTTCACGGGGCTTTCAGGATGCTTGCTTGCACAGTCTCAAAAGGCAGTTAACATCGATATTGGATCCGGTATGGTGACCGTCGCATTGGCTTCTTTACTTATCGGTAACACTATCATAAGAAAAGACAGAAGCGTGCTTAAGACTTTGGCGGCAGTGCTTGGCTCAATTATCTTTAGACTTGTTTATACAATTGCTTTAAGATTCCATATGCCTGCATATATGCTTAAACTTATATCAAGTATAATCGTAATCATTGCTTTGGCAGGTCCCACAATCTGGAAGGGAATTACCTTTAAAAAGGGCAAACCCTCAGCAGTAAGGAGGGATGAAAATGCTTAAGATCGAAGGATTATCAAAGACATTCGGTAAGGGAACACTTAACGAAAAAAAGATATTTTCAAACTTTAATTTTAACGTAGACAATGGCGATTTCATTACGATTATAGGCTCAAACGGGGCAGGTAAATCATCTTTGTTTAATGCTATTTTCGGCACATTCTTACCGGATGAAGGAAGAATATACTTAGACAATAAAGATATTACCTATGTACCTTCACATGTAAGGGCCAAGGATATTGGGTATTTATTCCAAGACCCAAGAGTCGGAACGGCGCCAAACATGACGATAGAAGAGAATCTTTTCTTAGCAGCGGGCGAAGGGGGATGGTTCTCAATCGGTCAAAAGAAAAAGAGCAATGAATTCAAGGAAAAGTTATCTTTACTTAACATGAACCTTGAAAACAACTTAAAGAAACCCGTTGGTCTATTATCAGGCGGCCAAAGACAGGCGCTTACACTATTAATGGCAACTTATTCTAAGCCTAAATTGCTTCTTTTAGACGAGCATACAGCGGCCCTTGACCCTGAAACAGCCAAGAAGGTCTTAGACCTTACAAACAAAGTGGTAAAAGAAGAGCACCTAACATGCTTAATGATTACCCACAGCATGGAGAGCGCTTTAAGCCACGGTAACCGCATCATCATGATGAACGACGGACAGATTATCTACGATGCCAAGGGTAAAGAAAAAGAAGAACAAACAGTCCAGGGACTCCTTAATTTGTTTAAAACAAAAGAAGGAAACCTTATGGCATCAGACAGAATGTTATTAGAAGTATAAAAATCGGGCAGAATGAGTCATTCATTCTGCCTATTATATTGCAAAAGAAATTTTTTTGAAGAAATCTTACATTTTCCTTTTATTTTCAGTGATTTTATTGGTATGATTGATATTGATTTGTACATGTAATTAATGTTACTGTTACAGTATCTTAATAAGGAGAGTGCGAAAATGAAAGAGTATAGTCCTATCGCAAGCGGAAAGGTAAGAGAGATTTACGACCTTGGTGATAACCTTGTATTGTATGCAACTGACAGAATCAGTTGTTTTGATGTTATCTTAAACAATACGGTTTCAGCAAAGGGTAAGGTTCTTACTCAGATGTCAAAGTTTTGGTTTAACATGACAAAGGATGTGGTTAAAAACCACATGATTTCGGTGGATGCAAAAGACTTCCCCGAGTATTTCAGACAAGATAAGTTTAACGGCAGAGTGATGCTTTGCAAGAAGCTTAAGATGATTCCCGTTGAATGTATCGTAAGAGGTTATTTATCAGGTTCGGGCTGGGCAAGCTACCAGAAAAATCAGACTGTATGTGGCATTAAGCTTCCTGCAGGATTGAAAGAATCCGACAAATTACCTGAAGTTATCTTTACTCCTTCCACGAAAGCCGAAATCGGCGATCACGACGAAAATATTTCTTTTGAACAATCTATAGACTATCTTGAGAAGCGTTTCCCCGGCAAAGGAAAAGATTATGCCGAGAAAATACGTGACTATTCAATCGCAATTTACAAAAAAGCATCTGAATATGCATATGAAAGAGGCATCATTATCGCCGACACCAAGTTTGAATTTGGTATCGATGAAAATGGTGATATTGTTGTTGCCGAT
>JAILCK010000274.1 GCA_024680435.1 Lachnospiraceae bacterium | reverse complement strand
ATTACCATTAATTTCATTTTTATTCTCCTTTATGACTCTTGTTTCTTTCTTCCTTCTTCTTCTTTTAAAAGGTCTTCAACATACTTTGGAAGCATGAAAGCTCCGGTGTGAAGGTTTGTGGTGTAATACCAGGTCTTTATGCCTCGCTCGTTCCAGCGCTTTGCGTTTAAATCCTTTATGGGATGATACTTTTTGCTGGCAAATCCAAAGAGCCAGTAGCCCGATGGACACGTGGGAATGTGGGCCTGATAAACACGGCTTATGGGAAAGCTCTTAAAGGCTTTTCTGTGCATGGCTCTGCAGGTTTCTTCATCTTCATCAAAGAAGGGACTTCCGTGCTGATAAACCATGATTCCGTCTTCTTTTAATGCCTTAAAGCAGGATCCGTAAAACTCCTTTGTAAATAAACCCGCCGTATGGCCTAAGGGATCTGTGGAATCGTTTATTATAAGGTCGTATTGATCTGTTTTTCCTCTTAAAAATCTAAGGCCGTCTCTGTTATGAAGCTTCACTCTTTCATCATCAAGTCCGCAGGCGTTATCGGGAAAGAACTTGCGGCAAACGTCCACAAACATTTCATCGGGCTCCACCACATCGATTTCTTCGATTTCTTTGTAATAAGAAAGCTCTCTGGCAACGCCTCCGTCACCGCCACCGATGACAAGCACTTTCTTTACATTGGGATGAACCGCCATGGGCACATGCACTATCATTTCATCGTAGGTAAATTCATCCTTTTCAGAAAAGATTACGCTACCGTCGGAAGTTATGAATCTTCCAAACTCGGCCGACTCAAAAACATCGATTCTTTGGTAGTCGCTTGTGCCGCTAAACAGCTGTTTTTCAACTCTTACAGACATCTTTACATTGTCTGTATGCATTTCAGAAAACCAAAATTCCATTTTCTTTTTCCTTTATTTTAAAACGTTTAATTTTTCAAGTGTTCCGTCTTCGGGGCCCTGCATGGAGCAGCCTTTTTCTTTAGCGTATAAAGTGTAGTCGATAATTTCTTTTGTGATCATCTCGCCGGGAGCCAAAATCGGGATTCCGGGAGGATAGCACATAACAAACTCTCCGCAAATTCGCCCTGCGGTTTCTTTTATCGGGACAAGTTCTTTGTCCGCATAAAAGGCTTTTTGAGGTGTAGCCGCAACAATGGGCGTGATGTACTCTGCATTGTGAAGCTTTGAAGTAGGCTTAGAATAAAGCCTCTTTATATCTTCAAGTGCACCAACCAAACGCTCGATGTCCTGCATTCTGTCGCCGATTGAAATGTAGGCTAAGATATTTCCGATGTCCCCAAATTCAATCTGAATGTCGTATTCGTCTCTTAAAAGGTCGTAAACCTCGATTCCTGTAAGGCCTATGTCCCTTGTGTAGACCGAAAGTTTTGTAACGTCGTAGTCATAAATGCTTGTTTTATTTACAAGTTCTTTTCCGTATGCGTAGTAGCCACCGATTGAATTTATCTCGCTTCTTGCATACTCAGCCATGTTCTTTACTTTTTCAAATGACTCACGGCCTCTTAAAGCTAAGTTTCTTCTTGAAATATCAAGGCTTGATAATAAAAGATAACTTGCGCTTGTGGTCTGGGTTAAGTTAATTATCTGCTCCACATATCTTGGATTTACGTTTTCACCAAGAAGCAAAATCGAGCTTTGAGTTAAGCTTCCGCCGGATTTATGCATGCTCACGGCCGCCATGTCGGCCCCTGCTTCCATGGCACTCATGGGAAGGTTTTCGTTAAAGTAAAGGTGGGTGCCATGAGCTTCGTCCGCAAGCACCATCATGTTGTGGCTATGGGCAAGCTCTACAATTGATTTTATATCCGAGCACACGCCGTAATAGGTAGGGTTATTTACTAAAATCGCCTTGGCGTCGGGATGTTTATTAATTGCCTCTTCTATTTTTGATAGCTCCATTCCAAGAGCGATTCCAATATGGTTATCAACCTCAGGATTAACATACACAGGCTCTGCACCGCAAAGAACCAAAGCATTAATCACGCTTCTATGTACGTTTCTAGGAAGTATGATTTTATCTCCCGCCTTGCAGGCTGTAAGCACCATGCTTTGCACTGCCGATGTGGTGCCTCCCACCATAAAATAAGCATGGGCCGCGCCAAAGGCTTCTGCTGCCAGATTTTCTGCATCCAAAATAACGGAAACGGGGTGGCACAAGTTATCAAGTGGCTTCATGGAATTTACATCAAGGCCCACACACTTTTCGCCAAGCAGCGTCACAAGTTCCGGGTTACCTCTTCCTCTTTTATGCCCCGGCACATCAAAGGGCACCACTCTTTGCTTCCTGAATCTTTCAAGCGCCTCATACACGGGCGCAGTTTTTTGCTTTTCTAAGTTCATAGGTACTCCATACTACGCTTTTTCTGATAAACAAAACAGGTGCATAGAAGCGTCATGCTTCATATACACCTGCAAATAGTCTTCTTCTATATGCTCCCGTCTTATCATTACAGGGGTTACCGAATATTATTGACCGTTTCACAAGTGATTATGATTGTAAAGTTATCATCTTATAAAATTTGAGCCTGACCTTTCGGCCTTCTCAATCAATAAATCGCGATTTCTCGCAGTCGGCTTTCGACCCGCCTGTCCGTCCGGGCATTTCTTTCTTTGTACAAAGAAAGCGGTCGATATCCTGTAGTAC
>JAILCK010000215.1 GCA_024680435.1 Lachnospiraceae bacterium | reverse complement strand
AGAATTAAGATTGATTGTCAAGAAATTAACAAATTCAAGCCGGTTTCTTTTTACATTTCCTATTAGTGAAAACATACAAAATAATTTGTTTAAACTTGTGAAAAGATTTTATGGAATAGTTTCGTAAAACGTGATAGAGTGGTAACGTAACAACGAAACAAACAACGTAACGTTACGTAACAATCTTATAGATGAGGACTTATTAATGGACAAAATTATTACCGAAGCAAATTTCAAAGAAGCGTTTTTGGCATACGGCTTTGATGACGTTAAATCATGTGAAAGATACGGAAGCGGTCACATTAATGACACTTTCTTACTTATAGAAAATTCCGGCGACAAAGTAATCTTACAAAGAATGAACACAATGGTCTTTAAGGATCCCGAAATGCTTATGGGAAATGTTTTAAAGGTAACGGACTTTTTAAAGACTTCCATAGAAAAAGAAGGCGGAGATCCGAAGCGTGAAACAATGAGCGTTCGCTTAACAAAGGATAAGAAGCCTTTCTTTAAGGATTCAGATGACAATTACTGGAGAGTGTACGAGTTTATCGACAAAGCAACCGGTTATGACTCGGTAAAGAGACCAAAAGATTTTTACGAAAGCGCTTATGCTTTTGGTAAGTTCCAAAGATATTTAGCTTCCTTTGACGCGTCTAGGCTTGGAGAAGTAATCAAGGATTTCCACAATACGCCAAAGAGATACGAAAGATTTTTGCAGGTTGTAAAAGAAGACGTTAAGGGAAGAGCTAAAACCTGTCAAAAAGAAATTGATTTTGTAAATGCCAGAGCAAAGGCTATGAGCGAAGCTACGGACATGCTTAAAAACGGAGAGCTTCCTTTAAGAGTTACACACAACGATACAAAGCTTAATAACGTGCTTATCGATGATAAAACAGGAATGGGACTTTGCGTTATCGACCTTGATACCGTAATGCCAGGCCTTTCAATCAATGACTTTGGCGATTCCATCAGATTTGGTGCAAATACCGCAGTGGAAGATGAGCCTGATGTTTCAAAGGTTTCTTTATCTTTAGAGCTTTTTGAATGCTATGCGGAAGGATTTTTAAAGGGATGCGGTGGAAAGCTTACAGACAACGAGCTTAAGATGCTTCCTGTTGGCGCAAAGCTTATGACCCTTGAATGCGGCATGAGATTCTTAACAGACTATCTTGAAGGCGATGTTTACTTTAACACAAAGTACGCAGACCACAATTTAGTGAGATGCCGCACACAGTTTGCACTTGTTAAGGACATCGAAGACAAGATGGATAAGTGTCACGAAATAATCAAAAAAGTATCAAATCACTAATGACTTCACATACAAGAGGGCGCCTTAGGGCGCCCCTTTTCTATTTGTTGCGAAAATGTTGCTATTCACGGTAGAGAAGGACCGAAAATGCAGTATTCAAGCTTGCTTGAAATAATGCATTTTCGGTCCTGCTCGTGCTGCGAAGCAGGAACTTGAAAATATTTAAAAAATAAAAAGGAATCCCCCATCCGATGCAGAATATTACTTTTGTAAGGATTTTTATTTAGGAAGTTTTGCATATAAAACGGAGACTAAAATGCTTATAAGAAAAAGTTTGGAAAAATGGGAAGAGCAGTATTTAAGCCCATATGCCACAAAGAGTTCGGAGTCTAAAGGACGCATTAAATACGAAGAAGAATGCGACATAAGACCTTGCTTTCAAAGAGACAGGGACAGAATTTTACATTGTAAATCTTTTAGACGATTAAAAGATAAGACTCAGGTTTTTTTGTCACCTGAAGGAGACCATTACAGAACAAGACTTACCCATACATTGGAAGTATCACAGACTTCCCGCACCATTGCAAAAGCTTTAAGGCTTAATGAAGACTTGGTGGAAGCAATTGCTTTGGGCCATGACCTTGGGCACACGCCCTTTGGACATGCGGGGGAGAGAGCTCTTGACAGGGTTTGCCCCTTAGGCTTTGAGCATGCGGAGCAGTCCGTTAGAACCGTTGACTTTCTTGAAAAAGACGGACAGGGATTAAATCTTACATATGAAGTAAGAGACGGCATTTTAAATCACCAGACAAAGGGAATGCCTGAAACCTTGGAAGGAAAGGTTGTAAGATTTTCCGATAAAATTGCCTACATCCATCACGATATGGACGATGCCATAAGAGCAGGTATTTTAAAAGAAGCCGATGTGCCTAAAGAAATAAGTGATGTTATCGGTTCAACCTGCGGTGAAAGACTTGATCATTTCATTCACGACATCGTTATGACAAGCCTTGATTCAGACGATATTAAGATGTCTGAGCCCGTTGAAAAGGCTATGAAAGAAATAAGAGCTTTCATGTTTGAAAACGTATATAAAAATCCCAAGGCTAAAAGCGAAGAAGGAAGAGCCGAAGCGCTTATTGAGACGCTTTACAATTACTACATGGCAAACTTCGACGTACTTCCTTTGGAATATAAAAAACTTTATGAAAGCGGTGACCCTATGGAGCGCGTAGTGTGTGACTATGTGGGTGCCATGACCGACAGATACGCAATATCTGTTTATGAGGAGATTTTTATTCCAAAGACCTGGCATTACTAAATTTTTGGAGGGTAAATGAGGTATCCTGAGGAACTGATTGAAGAAGTCAGGCTAAAAAATGATATAGTGGACGTTATCGGAAGTTACGTTAAATTGCAGCGTAAGGGTGCTTCGTATTTTGGGTTATGCCCGTTTCACAGCGAAAAATCCCCTTCATTTTCCGTGTCTCCCGCAAAGCAAATGTACTATTGCTTTGGCTGCGGCGCAGGCGGAAACGTAATTTCCTTTATAATGAATTACGAGAATTTTTCTTTCCAGGAAGCTGTTAAATACTTAGCGGACAGAGCGGGCGTTAAGTTACCTGAAATTGAGTATTCAAAAGAAGCCAAAGAAAAAGAAGCTAAACGCGAAAAGCTTTTGGAAGCTAACAGAGAGGCTGCAAAGTATTTTTACTATCAGCTTAGAAATAAACCCGGCGAAGAAGGCATGAAATACTTAAAGGGAAGAGGCCTTACCGATGAAACAATCGATAAGTTCGGCTTGGGTTTTTCATGCATGATGAGCAACGACTTGGTTAAGTACCTTGAATCAAGGGGCTTTTCCGATGAAATTATTAAAGATGCGGCCCTTGCCACTTTCAATGAAAAGTACGGCATGAGCGATCTTTTCTGGAACAGGGTAATGTATCCTATTCAGGATATTAACCATAGAGTAATAGGTTTCGGCGGACGAGTTATGTCTGATGCCAAGCCTAAATATCTTAATTCTCCCGAGTCTATGATCTTTGATAAGAGCCGTAATTTGTACGGCCTTAACTTCGCGAGAACTTCCAGAAAGAATCATTTTATATTGTGTGAAGGCTACATGGACGTTATAGCCATGCATCAGGCGGGCTTTAATGAAGCGGTGGCTTCTTTGGGTACGGCCTTTACATCGGGACAGGCAAACATTTTAAGGCGTTATACGGACAGTGTTTATTTGGCCTATGATTCTGACGGAGCGGGAGTTAAAGCGGCACTTCGTGCAATCGGCATTTTAAGAGATTGCGGCATGATAGGTAAAGTTATAAACTTAAAGCCTTATAAGGACCCGGATGAGTTTATTAAAAACCTTGGAGCTGAAGCCTTCCAAGAAAGAATTGATAATGCGGAAAACAGTTTCTTTTTTGAAATAAGGCAGCTTGAAGATGGATATAATTTAAAAGATCCTGACGATCGCACCAAGTTTATTAAAGAAATCGGCATGCGCCTAATGAATTTCCCCGATGAAATCGAGAGGGAAAACTACATGGCGGCAGTTTGCGATAAATACAATATAGGGTATGAAAGCTTAAAGAAACTGGTGGCGGCAAACGCCATGAAGACAGGAGCGGGAATGGAAGTCAGGCCAATTGAGAGGCCAAAGTCAGGCATCCATTCAAAAGACCCTGATGAAAACACCAAAAAGGTTCAAAGATTGCTTTTAACATGGCTTTCGGATGAGCCAAAGATTTACAGATTAATTAAAAAGTACATAAGCCCCGAGGACTTTACCGACGAGCTTTATGAAAAAGTGGCAGTTAAACTGTTTGAAGATTTAGAGCAGGGAATCATGAATCCCGCCAAAATCGTGGATATGTTTGAAGACGATGAAGAACACGCAAAAGTAGCGGCAATCTTTAACACAGAACTTGTGGAAGTGACCGAAAAAACAGAGAGAGAAAAAGCGCTTCATGATTTAGTCTTTAACATAAAGAAAAACAGTTGCGAGGCGGCCGCGTCAAAGCCCAATCAGACAATGGAAGATATGATGAAAGATATCGAAAACAAGAAGGCTTTGGAACAACTTAAAAAAACGCCATTCAAATTGGATGATTGATAAAGGAGAGAATGATGGACGAGAACATGCAGGCTAAATATGAGGAAAGGATCAAAGAGTTCCTCACAAAATGCAAAAAGAAAAAGAATGTGATTGAGTATCGTGAAATCACAGATTTCTTTGCAGACTTAAACCTTGAAGAAGAACAGTACGATAAGCTTATGGACGTGCTTGAAACTTCAGGAGTTGACATTATGCAGCTTCCCGAAGAAGAAGAAAGCGACGATGAGTTTATTCCCGAAGACGATATGATGGAAGAAGTTGATATTGAAAATATCGACTTATCCGTTCCCGAAGGTGTCAGCATTGAAGACCCCGTAAGAATGTACCTTAAGGAAATCGGTAAGGTGCCCCTTCTTAGCGCGGAAGAAGAAATCGAACTTGCAAAGAAAATGGAAGAAGGCGACGAAGAAGCAAAGAAGCGTCTTGCGGAAGCCAACTTACGTTTGGTTGTATCAATTGCCAAAAGATATGTAGGAAGAGGAATGCTTTTCCTTGACCTTATTCAGGAAGGTAACTTAGGTCTTATTAAGGCAGTTGAAAAGTTTGATTACAGAAAAGGTTACAAGTTTTCAACCTATGCAACATGGTGGATTAGACAGGCCATAACAAGAGCCATTGCCGACCAGGCGCGTACCATTCGTATCCCCGTACATATGGTTGAAACCATCAATAAGTTAATAAGAGTTTCAAGACAGCTTCTTCAGGAACTTGGACGTGAGCCACTTCCCGAAGAAATCGCAGCTGAAATGAACATGCCTGTTGAAAGAGTAAGGGAAATCTTAAAGATTTCACAGGAACCTGTTTCTTTGGAAACACCTATCGGTGAAGAAGAAGATTCCCACCTTGGAGACTTTATCCAGGATGACCAAGTACCCGTTCCCGCAGATGCTGCAGCATTTACATTGTTAAAAGAACAGCTTGTGGAAGTGCTTGGCACACTTACAGACAGAGAGCAGAAAGTATTAAGACTTAGATTTGGTCTTGATGACGGAAGAGCTCGCACCCTTGAAGAAGTAGGTAAGGAATTCAACGTTACCCGTGAACGTATCAGACAGATTGAAGCAAAGGCATTAAGAAAGCTTCGCCATCCCAGCCGTTCACGTAAACTTAAGGATTATTTGGATTAATGAATTTATCTCAAAGACTGACTAAAGTTAAGAACACTGTTATCAATTGTGAGACTGTTTGTGACATAGGTTGTGACCACGGATTTGTGTCGGTTTCCTTGATTAAAGAAGGAAAAGCCAAACGTGTGATAGCCTGTGACATAAACAAAGGTCCTTTGGAAGCGGCCAAAGAAAATGTAAGTAAAGAAGGCCTTTCAAGCCAAATCGAATTAAGATTATCGGACGGATTATCCCAAGTTTTCCCTAAAGATAAGCCTGATTCAATCGTAATCGCCGGCATGGGCGGCGCGTTAATGTGTAAGATTTTAACTGAAGGAAGTAAAGTTGTATCCTCGGCAAATCAGCTTGTACTTCAGCCTCAGTCAGAAATCTTTTTGGTGAGAAAGTGGCTTCGAGAAAACGGATTTTACATTAAAAATGAAGAATTTTTAAAGGACATGGGCAAATACTATGTGATAATGGATGCCCGCCCCGGAAAATCGGAAGTTTTTGACAGTGAAATTCAAGAATTCTTTGATATTTATTCCAAAAATTTAATAGATAAGAAGGATAATCTGTATAAAGAATATCTTTTGTGGAAAATTGAAAAAAACAGTGGGTATTTAGCAGGCATCACAGGGGACAAACGTGATGAACTTGAGAGAAAAATTATATTAATGAAAAAAGCTGTTTCCATGATGAAATAGCGAAGGAGGTTATTAGATTGGCAATACTTAACATTGAGGGCGTAAAGAAAGAATACGCAGAGAAAATCACCACTTTTGAACAAGTGGCCAACGAATACCAGAGTAAATACGACGGAACAATTGCTTTGGTTACAGAAAACGGAAGAATCCGTGAATTATTTAAAAGGGTATCAAAAGATGCCAACATCGACTTTATTCTTTTAAACAACCCTATCGGACATAAGACTTACGCAAGATCCGCTATCATGCTTCTTGTAAAGGCTTACTACGATGTACTCGGCAAAAAGGGTGACGAAAGAGTAATGGTAGAATTCGTTGTAGGTAACGGCTACTACATTACCTGTAAGGGAAGCGTTAAGGCTTCAAAAGAGCTTTGCGAAAAGGTAAAGGCAAGAATGCAGGAACTTGTTAAGGAAAACATTCCTTACATGAAAGAAAGCATGTCAAAAGACGATGCAATCGCTTTGTTTGCAAAGAACCACTTACAGGATAAGGTTAGCTTACTTAAATACAGAAGAAGTTCAAGTGTAAACGTATATCACTTAGACGACTATTACGATTATTATTATGGATACATGCTTCCTTCAACAGGATATGTTAAGTGGTTTGACTTAATCCCCTATGATGAAGGATTCATGCTTACAATTCCTTATCAAAAAGAACCCACAACCTTAAGACCTTTTGAAGACAGACCCAATCTTTTCAAGGCTTTAAAGAGTTCAAGTGAATGGAATGAAAAGATGGAAGTTAGCACGGTAGGTGCTTTAAACGATGTTATCTGTAGGTGCGAAATTAACGATTTAATCTTAGTGCAGGAAGCATTACAGGAAAGAAGAATCGGTGAAATCGCTCATGATATCGTTAACCGTGGCGGCGTTAAGTTTGTTATGATTGCAGGCCCTTCTTCTTCGGGAAAGACCACATTCTCACACAGACTTTCCGTTGAGCTTAGAACTTACGGCTTAAAGCCTCACCCCATCGGAGTGGACGATTACTTTGTAAACAGAGAAGACACTCCCAAGGATGAAAACGGCGATTACAACTTTGAATGCTTAGAGGCAATCGACGTTGAACAGTTTAATAAAGATATGAGCGCTTTGCTTAGAGGAGAGAGAGTGGAGCTTCCCACCTTTAACTTTAAGGCAGGTAAGAGAGAATATAAGGGTAACTTTAAGCAATTAGGCCCCGACGATGTACTTGTTATCGAAGGTATCCACGGCCTTAACCCTAAGATGTCTTATTCTCTTCCTGATGAAAGCAAATATAAGATTTATATAAGCGCTTTAACAAGTATCAATATTGATGAACACAACCGTATTCCCACAACAGACGGACGTTTGCTAAGAAGAATGGTTAGAGATGCAAGAACACGTGGCACAAATGCCCAGACCACCATTTCCATGTGGCCAAGCGTACGTCGCGGTGAAGAAGAAAACATCTTCCCCTTCCAGGAAAATGCGGATGCAATGTTTAACTCTATTTTGATCTACGAGCTTGCTGCATTTAAGACTTATGCGGAGCCCCTTCTTTTTGATATTCCGGAAGGCACTCCCGAGTATTATGAAGCAAAGAGACTTTTAAGATTCTTAGAGTACTTTGTAGCCATCGATCCAAAGGTTGTGCCCATTAACTCCATATGCAGAGAGTTTATCGGCGGATCGTATTTTAACGTATAAAAATAAGTAAAGCAAAAAGAAACAGGTCTAAATTTTTCATTAATTTAGGCCTGTGATACTTTGATTTTTTTTAAAAACCATTATAATGTTAACACGTGTGAGTAGGACAGGTGATCGCGGCTGTACTTAAGTACAGGTGAGGAAAGTCCGGGCTTCATAGGGCAGGATGCCGGATAACGTCCGGTGGAGGTGACTCCCAGGCCAGTGCAACAGAAATAAACCGCCTGCTTTGCAGGTAAGGGTGGAAAGGCAGTGTAAGAGACTACCGTGCGTGTGGTAACACACGTAGCCATGTAAACCCCATCCGAAGCAAGACCAAGAATGCCATTAGGCAGGAAAACCATAGATTTGCCCGATCTGTTTTCCGGTAGGTCGCTTGAGGCTGTTGGTAACAGCAGTCCTAGAAAGATGATCACTCAACGACATAACCCGGCTTATCGTCTTACTCACTTTAATTTAGATGAAAACTGCTAAATATATTATTTCTTTTTTGCTTATTCTTTTGTGTGCGTTTTCTTTGTGCGCATGTAAAAAGAAAGAAAAAAGAATCACAGATGAAACAATTGAGACTTTAAGAGAACCGACGGTTATGATAACGGTCGGAGAAATGCGTGCTTCCGGTGTGATTGTAAAAAACACCGATGAAAAGCTTTTAATTATTTCAGTGGCACATCTTTTGGACGGTTACGACCAGGGAATAGTCACTTTTTTATCGGGTAAAGTAGGATTTGCAAACGTGGTTTATTGCGATGTAAGTTCAGATGTTGCAATCCTTGAAATAAACAAAAAAGACTTTACCGATGACTTTGCGGCCACATTACAAGCCGCAACCATTAACTTAGATAAATATGAGGCACTTAAAGACGGAGACGAAGTAACGCTTATAGGTTCTTCCACCGCGGTTGCGGGAAATGTATTTAAAGGAACCTTTAAGGCTAAGGATTACTACGTTCCCGAATTTGATCAGTACCTTTTGTATTTATATTGCGATGCATTATCCGGTATGAGCGGAGCCGGCTGCTTTGACGCAGAAGGAAACCTTCTTGGCTTAGTTACCGCAGCAAGTGATTCCGGAGAAGTTTTGTGTATTCCTATAAAAGATTTTTTAGATAGAATGGAGGCAGTATCAAAATGACAAAAATTGATGTTATATCAGGATTTTTGGGCGCCGGCAAGACGACACTCATAAAGAAGCTTTTAAGCGAAGCTTTAAACGGCACAAAGGTTGTGCTTATAGAAAACGAATTTGGTGAAATCGGCGTAGATGGCGGATTTTTAAAGGATTCGGGAATTGAAATAAAAGAAATGAACTCAGGATGTATCTGCTGTTCACTCGTAGGCGACTTTACCACTTCCTTACAGGAAGTTTTGGAAAAGTATTCTCCCGAAAGAGTGCTTATTGAGCCTTCAGGTGTAGGTAAGCTTTCAGACGTACAGCGTGCCGTATTAAAGGCAGCAGAGGCAGCAGGTGTTGAGCCCGGTTCTTCAGTGGCTGTTGTAGATGCTTCTAAGTGCAAAATCTACATGAAGAACTTCGGTGAATTCTTTATAGACCAGATTGAGCATGCGGGAACCATTATTTTAAGCCGCACTCAGAATATGACAGAAGAAAAGATTAAGACAGTTGTTGAACTTTTAAGAGAGCACAACAAAGACGCAAAAATCGTTACCACACCTTGGGACGAGCTTTCAGGTTCTTATATTCTTGAAACATTCGAAGCGGTTACTTCTTTTGAAGAAGAGCTTTTGGAAGAATTTAAGCATGAACATGAGCACCATCATCACGACGATGACGACGATGATGAATGCTGTCATGGCCATCACCATCATCACGATGATGATGACGATGATGAAGATGAACACGAACATCATCACCACCACGACCATGACCACTGTGACCATGACCATGATGAGCATGAGCATCATCATCATGAACACGGCGAAGAATGCTCTTGCGGATGCCATGACCATCACCATCATCACCATGCCGACGAAGTATTTACTTCTATCGG
>JAILCK010000181.1 GCA_024680435.1 Lachnospiraceae bacterium | reverse complement strand
TTGCGTATTTGCTTCCGCAGCCTACATGGTTGAAAGATATTTAAAGAACCAAAAAGCCCTTAAAACAATCTTCGGTACTGCTTCTATCGTGTTAGCTGTGGTTACAGTTGTTTTCAGAGCTTTCAGTGGCGTACATTGGTTCACAGATATTATCGGTGGCGTGTTACTCTCACTCGCTCTTTTGAATATATTCTTAGCATTTTTATCTAAAGAGGAATAGATTTAGTATTAGGCACCCTCTGTAAATCAAATGCACTGCCAAATTATATAATGTATTTGAGACTCTTTTGAGCCCCGGCACTTAACGAGCCGGACTGTAAGGAACGGCGAGTTTAGTCAGTAGGCAGGCTGCCTGCGGCCGCTGGTGCGGGGAACAAGGTCCGGGGGACCTTGGCTTTGACCCGACCGAAGCGAAGCGGAGACGAACGAAGCGGGAGCGTGTCGAAAAACATTATATAATTTGGCAGTGCATCGGTTACAAGATAGGGGCGCCAATAAATTAAATTTTGCCACTTGCTTTAGATAAAACTCTATGCTACAATGATAAAGCTGTTTATATGATGACAGCAGTGGATGAGAACAAGAGATACTATTAATATACAGTTTAAATGAGGTGAAAAGATGAAAGAAGGAATTCATCCTGAGTACTATCAGGCAACAGTAACCTGCAACTGTGGTAACACATTCGTTGTAGGATCAACAAAGCAGGAAATCCACGTAGAAGTTTGCTCTAAGTGCCATTCATTCTACACAGGCCAGACAAAGACCGCTAGAACCGACGGACAGATTGAGAAGTTCAATAAGAAGTACGGTGTAAAGTAATAAGAAACTAACGATAAGGTTGAGATTTTGGTCTCAACCTTTTCTTCTTTAAATCGTAGAATTAAAAGAAGGAGAGGGTTATGGCTACAAAGAAAAAAGGAAGATACTCAGGAATCGGCGGACAGGCCGTTTTGGAAGGTATCATGATGAAGAATAAAGATAAATACGCAGTGGCAGTCAGAAAGGCCGATGGGGAAATCGAAGTCGACATTGATGAGTACACAGGTGTAACAAAGGGAAATGTTTTAAAGAATATACCCTTTTTAAGAGGCGTATTTAATTTTATAGATTCTTTGGTGCTTGGCATGAAGGCGATTAACTATTCGGCGTCTTTTTATGAAGATGAAGAGGATAAGGCTACCGCTTTTGATAAAGTAATGGAGAAGATTTTTAAAGATAAGACGGAGAAAGTTTTGACAGGTTTTATCACATTCCTTTCTGTTTTGCTTGCAGTGGGAATATTCATTTTCCTTCCCTATTATTTAACCGCTTGGATCACCAAAAACGTTAGAAACGACACACTTACGGCTTTGATAGAAGGCGTAATAAGAATTATTATTTTTGTTCTTTATATAGTGCTTATTTCAATAAGCAAAGACATTAAACGAGTATACAGATATCATGGAGCAGAGCATAAGTGCATAAATTGCATCGAGCACGGAAAGCCCTTAACGGTTGAAAACGTCATGAAATCATCAAGACTTCATCGCCGTTGCGGCACAAGTTTTCTTTTGCTTGTAATTTTGATAAGTGTAATCCTTTTCTTCTTTATAAGAGTGGATTCACCCGTGTTAAGACTTGTAATCAGACTTTTGCTTATACCCGTCATTGCAGGAATCTCTTATGAGCTTCTTCGCTTTGCAGGTCGTTCCAATAACATCATTGTTAAGATTATTTCAGCTCCCGGACTTTTGCTTCAGAAGTTAACCACCAAAGAGCCCGACGAATCCATGGTAGAAGTTGCAATTGCGGCTGTGGAAGCGGTATTTGACTGGAAAGACTTTTTGAAAGAAAAGTTTGACTTAAAGGAAGAAGAGTATAATCTTACTAAAGAAAACACACAACAATGAGATATAAAGAATTGTATGAACTCGGCTGTCTTAAATTGAAGGCAGCCGATATTTCGGATTATAAGACAGATAGCAGACTCTTGCTTGAAGCGGTTATGAATACTTCCGTGAACGACCTTTTTGTGCGTCCCGATATGGAAGTTAGCGAAGAGAGTGAAAGAAAATATAACGAGTATTTGATGCTTAGATCTAAGCACACTCCTCTTCAGCACATAACGGGAAAGCAGGAATTTATGGGGCTTGAATTTAAAGTTAGCCCCGATGTTTTGGTGCCAAGACAGGACACGGAGAATCTTGTTGAAGAAGTGTTAAAAGACTTACATGACGGAATGAGCGTGCTTGATATGTGCACAGGCTCAGGATGCATTCTTTTAAGCTTACTTCACTATTCAAACGATTGTACCGGTGTTGGCGCGGATATAAGCGAGAAGGCTCTTAATATAGCAAAAGAAAACGCTAAGAACTTATCAATTGAGAGCGCAACTTTCATTAAGAGCGATTTATTTGAAAATGTTAGTGGAAAGTTTGATATACTTGTTTCAAACCCACCCTATATAAGAACCTGTGAAATTGAAAACCTTATGCCCGAAGTAAGGGACCATGATCCATTCATAGCCCTTAACGGACATGAGAGCGGAGTGTATTTTTATGAGAAAATTATTGATAGGGCAGGCGAATTTCTTAAAAGAGGATCACTTGTAGCTTTCGAAATCGGAAACGATGAGGGAAGCGAAGTTAAGTCCCTCATGGAAAACGCAGGCTACAAAAATGTTGAAATAATTAAGGATTATGGCGGAAAAGACAGAATTGTGAAGGGGTATTTCGCCAAGGATTAATTTAGGAGATTTTATTATGTTTGATAAATTAGAGAACCTTCTTTTAAGATTCGAAGATATAATGCAAGAGCTTTCATCCCCCGGTGTAACCGATGATGCAAAGCGCTTTAGAGAGCTTATGAAAGAGCAGGCAAACTTAACGCCCATCGTAGAAGCTTATAAGAAGTACAAGAAAGCAAAACAGGATATAGAAGACAGTCTTTCAATGCTTGAAGAAGAATCCGATGAAGACATGAGAGAAATGCTTAAGGAAGAGCTTCAGAACGCAAAAGACGATGTAGAAAAGCTTGAAGAAGAGTTAAAAATTTTACTTCTTCCCAAAGACCCTAACGATGATAAGAACGTTATCGTTGAAATAAGAGCAGGCGCAGGCGGAGACGAAGCAGCCCTCTTTGCTGCCGAAATCTATCGTATGTATGTGCATTTTGCAGAAAAACAGCACTGGAAGATAGAGCTTGTAAACGTTGATGAAATCGGAATCGGCGGTATGAAAGACGTTGAATTTATGATAAGCGGTAACGGAGCTTATTCTAAGCTTAAATATGAATCGGGCGTACACCGCGTACAAAGAGTACCCGAAACAGAATCAGGCGGAAGAATTCACACATCTACAGTAACAGTTGCTGTTATGCCCGAAGTAGAAGACGTTGATGTAGTTATCGATGAAAAGGATATTCGTATCGACGTTATGAGAGCTTCCGGTAACGGTGGTCAGTGTGTCAACACAACCGACTCTGCCGTACGTCTTACTCACTATCCCACAGGTATTGTGGTCTATTCACAGACTGAAAAGTCACAGCTTCAAAACCGTGATAAGGCATTTGCATTACTTAGAGCAAAGCTTTATGATTTAGAGCTTCAAAAGCAGCACGATGAAGAAGCAGAGCTTCGCCGTTCACAGATTGGAACAGGCGACAGATCTGAAAAAATCAGAACTTACAATTTCCCTCAAAGCCGTGTTACAGACCATCGTATAGGTCTTACCACTCACAACCTTGAAGGCGTTTTGGACGGAGATATCGAAGAAATTCTTGATAGCCTCATTGCGGCAGATCAGGCTGCAAAGCTTGCCAAGATGGAGCAAAGAAACTGAGACTTACTTTTGTCTGACCCTTTAAATTTGAGGAAATAATAATGATAGACTTAATATTGGACGTTTGCCTGGATGCGGTAATAGATACTGCTAAGCTTTTGCCTTTTTTGTATCTTACGTATCTTGCAATGGAATATCTTGAACATAAGATAACGGTTAAAAGCCTTACGGCCATTCAAAGAGCAGGAAACTTCGGACCCTTAATAGGAGGCGCTTTAGGTGCCGTTCCTCAGTGCGGATTTTCCGCTGCGGCTTCAGGATTATATGCGGGAAAGATAATTTCACTCGGAACATTGATTGCGATTTACCTTTCAACATCCGATGAAATGCTTCCCATTATGATTTCAAATAAAGCACCCATCGGATTTATCTTATCAATCTTAGGATTAAAGCTTTTGGTGGGAGTAATCTGGGGATTTTTAATCGACAGAGTTTTCTTTAGAAACGAAAAGGCCCATGAACATATAAACATTCACGGCATGTGTGAAAAAGAGCACTGTAACTGTGATAAAGGAATTTGGACATCGGCCCTTAAGCATACTCTTTCAATAGCAGGCTTTATACTTTTGGTTTCTTTGATCTTAGGATTCACTTTGGAATTCATGGGCGAAGATACATTGGTGGGACTAATTTTAAACAACAAAATTTTAGGCCCGCTGTCTGCGAGCCTGATAGGTTTGATTCCAAATTGTGCGGCTTCTGTTGTAATAACAGAGCTTTATCTTGAAGGTGCAATAGGCTTTGGCTCCTTAATGGCGGGATTACTCTCCGGCGCAGGAGTTGGCTGGCTTGTATTTTTAAGAGCATCCAAGGATATAAAGAAAACTGCCAAAGTTATCTTAATTTTATTTATTACAGGTGCTTTAAGCGGAATTGTAATAGGACTTTTTAAATAATCAGCTTGGTCTGTTTACAAGTTCTTTAGGAAGAAGCTTAAGCACAAGCTCTTCGTATAAAAGCGGATTTAAAGGCTTAGAAATATAGTCGGTAAAGCCGCTTGCCAAAAAGTATTCTTTAGCATTGGCACCCGCATCTGCAGTCATTGCCACAACAGGCACACCGACGCACTTGTGGGTGTCATCTTTATGCATGGCTTCAAGTGCATCAACACCGCTCATTTCGGGCATTCTGTGGTCTAATAAGATTAAATCAAAATGTTCATCTTTAATCATTTCAAGCATCTTAGGACCGCTTTCCGCTTCAAAAAACTGCATATGGGTTTCTTTTAAAAGTTCGATTGCAAGACGTCTGTTTATCTTATTGTCATCAACCACCAATACTTTGGC
>JAILCK010000177.1 GCA_024680435.1 Lachnospiraceae bacterium | reverse complement strand
GGCTCAATCTCAATCGGAGGCCAGGACATAACGGACATGAGCCTTGAAGCATTAAACGATCAGGTTTCTTTTGTGTCACAGGAACAATTTTTGTTTAACACAAGTCTTTACGAAAACGTTCTTATCGGTAAGCCTAATGCCACAAGAGAAGAGGTCATGGAAGCTTTAAAGAGAGCTCAGTGCGAAGAGTTTTTGCAAAGGCTACCCGAAGGCGTTAATACAAATGCGGGAGACGGCGGAAAGATGTTATCGGGCGGAGAAAGACAGAGAATATCTTTGGCCAGAGCAATCTTAAAGAACGCGCCCATTATTGTGCTTGATGAAGCAACCGCATTCATGGATCCCGAAAACGAAGAAAAAATGAATAAAGCTCTTGATGAAATCATGAAGGATAAAACCGTTTTGGTTATTGCCCACAGATTATCAACCATCAAAAACGCCGATAAGATTTGCGTTATGAAGGACGGAAATATAATTTCTGAGGGCTCTCATTCAGAACTTTTAAATAAGAGCGAAGAGTATAAAAAACTCTGGGAAGCTTCTTTAAGCGCAAGCACCTGGAAGATTAAGGGGGAGGCATAGAAATGATAAAAATATTGCATCGCCTTGTTGAAAGGACGGGTAAATACAAAGGACGTATAAGATTATCCTACTTAACAAGTTTATTAAAGGGCATTTTTAAACAGGTTCCCATGGTACTTTCTTTCCTTGTTGTTGCTGCTTTTATGGAAGGGGAAATGACCAAAGAAAAATGCCTTTATGCGGGAATTATAATAGCTGCAAGTGTTCTTTTACAGATTCTTTTTGAACACTTAACAAATGTACTTGAATCTGCCACAGGCTATAAAGTGTTTGCCGATATGAGAATGGAACTTGGTGAGCATTTAAGAAAGATGCCAATGGGCTATTTTACAGAAGGAAACTTAGGACAGATAAGCTCGGTTCTTTCTACGGACATGGTGTTTATCGAAGAAAACTGTATGACGGTTTTGGGTGAACTTGTCGCATTTATGATATCTCAGGGCTTAATGCTTATAATGATGTTTGCCCTTGACATAAGAATCGGAGCTTTATCATGCGTTGTAGTTTTCTTAATTACATTAATCGGAAATCTGATGCACAAAAACACACTGGATCACTCCGAGAAAAAGCAGGAAAACGCAAAGAAACTTACGGATGCGGTTTTGGATTTTGCCGAAGGAATAGGCATTATTAAGTCTTACAACATGCTTGGAGAAAAATCTAAAAGATTAAGTGATAACTTTAAGGAAAGCTGTGATGAAAGTATTGCTTTTGAAATAGATTACGGCCCCTGGGCTAAAAGGCTTTGGATTACTTACGGACTTGGAACGGTTGCGGTTATCGCTTTTGCGGGCTGGCTTGCATCAATCGGTGCAATTTCAAATGCATATTTAATGGGCGTTGTGCTGTTTTCTTTTGAAATGTTTATACCAATGAAAAGCTACTACGGCCAGATAGCAAGACTTACGGTAACTTCCGCTTGCCTTGACAGAATCGATGCTTTGTTTAAAGAAACAGAGCTTCCCGATACGGGCACAAAGAAAATCCCCGCTCTTTTAGCAAAAGACAGTAAGGATTCAGAGATTGAGTATAAAAACGTAACCTTCGGATATACTGATACAGACGTATTAAAGAATGTTTCTTTTGACATTAAAAAGGGCGAAATGCTGGCACTTGTGGGACCTTCCGGCGGAGGAAAATCCACCATCGCAAACTTACTTGCCAGATTTTGGGATGTAAATTCAGGAAAGATTTTGGTGAGAGGAACAGACATAAAGGATGTTCCATTAGGAAATCTTATGGACAACTTAAGCATGGTGTTCCAAAGAGTATATTTGTTTAACGATACGATTTATAACAACATCGCAATCGGAAGGCCCACCGCCACAAAGGAAGAGGTAATTGAGGCTTCAAAGAAAGCAAGATGCTATGACTTTATTATGCAGCTTCCGAATGGTTTTGATACTGTTTTGGATGAAGGCGGTTCTTCACTTTCAGGCGGAGAAAAGCAAAGACTTTCCATAGCAAGATGTATTTTAAAGGACAGCCCCATTGTAATCCTTGACGAAGCAACGGCCAGCGTTGATGCGGATAATGAAAAAGCAATCCAAGATGCAATTTCAGAGCTTTGCAAAAACAAAACATTGGTGGTAATTGCCCACAGACTTAAAACAATAAGGAATGCGGACAAAATTCTTGTGATTAACAACGGAGGCATTGAAGAATGCGGTAATCATGAGGAATTGATGAAGCTTGGAAAAACTTACGCCAAAATGGTTTCTTTGCAGGAAAGCTAAAAAGTTTGATTGAAAAGTGTCAAAAACGTACCGAAAAATAGTAGAAATAGGTTTCAAAGCTAATATATATTTTTGGAGTGTTAGCGCATGCTAACTAATGAGAATGGAAAGAGGTACGTTCAAATGGACAATAAGAAAAACAGTTTTACAGTGAAAGACTGTATAAACATCGGCGTCTTTGCGGCGCTCTACATCGTTATTTTCTTTGTTACAAGTTTTATCGGATACATTCCGATTATGATGGCAATTTTGGGAGTGGCTTGTGCAGTTACATGCGGCATTCCGCTTATGCTTTTCTTCTCAAAGTCACATGTATTCGGAATGGTATCTATCATGGGAGCGATTATGGGTATCTTTATGATTCTTATGGGTCGCCCTTGGTATTGCATCTTAGTTGCTTTGGCAGCAGGTGTTGCCGCTGATTTTGTGTTAAAGAGCGGTAATTACAAAAGCATCAACAAAGCAGTCATTGGGTCAGGTGTTTTCAGTCTTTGGATGATGGGTATGGAGGTTCCTCTTTACTTTGGAGCTAGAGACACTTTCATTGAATCCATCAAAGAAGGTTATGGTGAAGCATATGCGGAAGTAATTGTAAAGATTACTCCTGACTGGATGTTCTATGCAACTATTGTTTTAACTTTTGTAGGCGGCATTTTAGGCGGATTGCTTGGAAAGGCTGTTCTTAAGAAGCACTTTAAGAAGGCCGGTATGGCATAATGGACGTTTCAATTCAAACATTTAAAACAAGCGGGGAGCGGGCGCTGCTCGATCCCCGCACTTCTATATTCGCGATTGTTGTTATCGGAGTGGTCATGGTGGGAGGCTCGCTTACAGGCATTGAATATGTTCTTCGCGTGATTTCCTGCATGATTCCTGCGGCTCTTCTTTATGCTGTAAAAAAGTATAAAGTGGCAACAATCTATTTTCTTACAATGCTTTTCATCATGATAATCGAGGGAACAGCGGTTCAATCGACGGTTGGTGCCCTAAACCTTCTTTTTGTCATATTGTCAGGTGTTGTATCAAGATTTATTCCGCAGTTTATGATGGGATACTGCTTTATGAGCTATACAAAAGTATCTGAATTCGTCGTGAGCATGGAAAGAATGCATGTGCCTTCGGTAGTTACAATTCCTTTGTCTGTAATGTTTAGGTTCTTTCCTACAATTGCGGAAGAAAACAGATGCGTTATCGAAGCCATGAAGATGAGGCGCACCGGCACCAAGAAACCTTCCTTGCTTCAGAAAATGGAGTATGAGCTTGTGCCTGTTATGATGCAGACAGTAAGAATTTCCGACGAACTCTCTCAGGCTGCAATGACAAAAGGTATGGGGCTAAACAGAAAGCGCTCTCATATTTGTAAAGTCGGATTCAGGGCGATAGATTACCTTATGTTGATTCTTTTAGGAATAATTTTGGTTCTTTTTATTATTTATTAGATTTGCAGGTTAAAAATGATTGATATTAATGAGGTTTCTTATACGTACCATGTGACCGATGCTGAGGGTAACGACGTATACAGAAATGTTTTGAAAGATTTTTCTCTAAAAATAAACAAAGGTGAGCTGGTGGTTTTGACAGGTGGCTCGGGATGCGGAAAGACCACAATTATCCGCCTGATTAACGGACTTATTCCGAACTATTTTGACGGAGAGTTAAAGGGTGAAGTTACTGTGGCAGGTATGGTTGTTAATAAGCAGCCTGTTTATGAAACCGCAGCAAAGGTCGGCACTGTCTTTCAGAACCCTAAGAACCAGTTCTTTAATGTAGACACAACGAGTGAACTTGCTTTTGCCGCAGAAAACAGGGGAACCGAACCGGAAGAAATCCTTAAAAGAATTGATAAAGTGTGCGACAGAATGGATTTGTTTGACTTAATGGACCGAAGCATGTTTAACCTGTCGGGGGGCGAAAAGCAAAGGATTGCCTGCGCAAGCATAGCAGTCACGGATCCCGATGTTGTGGTGCTTGATGAGCCAACGTCAAACCTTGATGATAAAGGAATAAAGGATTTAAGAGAAATCCTTATTAAGTGGAAACGTCAAGGAAAAACAATAGTTATAGCAGAACACAGACTTTACTTTTTAAAGGAACTTGCGGATAAAGTTTATGTGCTTAATGAAGGAAAAGTAGTTAAGGAATTATCGGGAAAAGAATTTGATTCTCTTTCCTTAGAAGAAACCGCTTCGCTAAAAATTCGCGCGGTGGATGATTCATTTAAAAAGAAATTCGGAGATGAAGATTTAAGCGCCCTTTTAAAAACTAAGGGAGCCATCGATGTAAAAGACTTAGATTTTAAATATTCTGACGGAGTGCATGGAATAAAGATAAGCGACATGGCACTTCCTAAAAACAGTCTTATAGCAATAGTAGGAAACAACGGTCGCGGAAAAAGTACCTTTGCAAGATGCTTATGCGGCCTTAATAAAAAAGCTAAGGGTAAGGTCGATTTTGAAGGAAAAGAAATTTCAATAAATAAAATGACAGACCGATGCTTTATGGTGATGCAGGATGTAAATCACCAGCTTTTTACAGAGAGTGTAAAAGATGAAATCATGCTTTCGATAGATTCAAAAGATGAAGAAACCTGCGAAAAAAAGGCTAGAGAAGCCATGGAGGTTTTGGATATCAGTTCGCTTTCTGAGCTTCACCCCATGTCACTTTCCGGTGGGCAGAAGCAAAGAGTTGCCATAGCCTGCGCCATTGCAAGCGATAAAGATATAATAATTTTGGATGAACCCACCAGTGGTCTTGATTATTATCATATGGTTGAAGTGGCGGAGGTTTTAAAGAAACTTGTAAAGCTTGGAAAAACTGTGGTGGTGATAACTCACGATACTGAGCTTATTGATGAATGCGCTCAGTGTGTGGTGAAGCTTAAGAAATATCTCATTTAATCCTGAAAGGCAGCTGTTTTGCAGCTGCTTTTCTTTTGCGCCGATTTACAAAAAGAAAAATTTTTTAATCTTTTTGTAAAATATACTTGACAAAGTGTAAAATAGAAATGTATATTGTAATCGTAAACAAAACATATCTCATTAGTCGAAGCTATTGCTTCTATGGAGGAGGAGAAAAATGAGTGAAGAATTAAAAGTAAACAAGCCAAGCAAAGTAGCAACCGTTTTCTTTTGCTTGTGGGTAACAATTGCCGTTATCTTAATCTTAAACGGCGTATCGGTAATCGGTATGATTCCAAGCATTGCAAACGCATTCATGGAAAGTAACGGAGACATGGCTTTATATCAGCAAAAGATATTGGAAGTTTCAACCAACCCCGAACTTCTTACAAAACTTCAGTTTGTGGGTGAGATTGCATGTCTTGTGTGTGTAGGCTTATGGTATTACTTTGGATACGTTAAGAAGGATAAAAAGGCCGGAACCTATGAGCCCTTTTATAAAAAGTTTAACAGCGTAAAGGACGTTTTATTTGTACTTACAGGCTCAATTGCCATTTGGGGCTTGGCAGGAATAGTTTCAGAACTTGCAGCACTTGCTTTCCCGGGACAGGCTGAATTTTTACAGAATCTTTTAAACGGAGCGCTTGGCGGAAACGCAGTCATCGGTATGATTACAGGCGCACTTTTGGCTCCCATCATGGAAGAAATAGCAATGAGAGGCATTATTTTACAGCGTTCAAAGAGAGCCTTCGGAGTTATCGGATGCATGATTATTTGTGCGGTAATGTTCGGAATCTTCCACATGAATTTGATTCAGGGTCTCTACGTTCTTCCCATGGGACTTTTCTGGGGATTTGTAGGATATAAGTATAATTCTGCTGTTCCTTGCATAATTTGCCACGTTGTAAATAATACATTGGCATTAATCATTTCCGATAAGGTAAGTCC
>JAILCK010000082.1 GCA_024680435.1 Lachnospiraceae bacterium | reverse complement strand
CACAAAGATAACGTTTTCTTCGCCGATTCTGTCTCTTAAAAATCTGGCAAAGGTGTCAGCGTGTACAAACACACCTCCTATATGACCGAAATGAAGTTCCTTGTTGCCGTAAGGCATTCCGGCTGTTACAACTGCGCGCTTAGGAAAAACCGGGCGCATTTTGGGTTCTTTAACGTATTCCATAATCAACCTCTTAAAATTTGTCTATTTCTATGCTATTTTAGTTTTTTTTTATTTTCGTGTCAATGAAGGAGTTGCTTTTATTGTTGCATTTTCTAAGTAAACGTGCTATTATCCAAAAAAAGAAAAAGGTTATGATAAAGAGGAGTACGTATTGTAGGTCTTCAGAGAAAGCGTGGTTGGTGCAAACGCTCAGGCTCAAAATACGGAAGGTAGCTTTTGAACCGGATTGGTGAAAATAAGTAATCAATCACGTGTGACTTACGTTATAAAGTCGGCTCTGATAGGAGTTACTAAGGTGTGTTTTGTAAAAAGCACATAAACAAAGGTGGTACCGCGTTGATTACGCCCTTTGCCAAGATGATTGGCAAAGGGCTTTCTTATTTTTTATCAAAAGGAGAGAGTTATGGCTAAAGAATTAATCGAAAGAAGCAAGGTGGAAGAAAAAAACACCTGGAATTTAAAAGACATGTATGAGTCTGAAAAAGACTGGGAAAAAGATGTCGAAGAAGTAAAGAAGCTTGTGAAAGTGGTGGAAGGATTTGAAGGAAAAGCCACAAAAAGCGCAAAAAACCTTCTTAGTGTGTTGGATACGTACTTTGAAATGCTTCAAAAGCTTATTAAGGCTCATGAATACACAGCAAGATTATTTGATGAAGATCAGGGAAACTCAAAGCATCAGTCAATGAATCAGAAAATGATGTCATTATATGTGGATGTGGCAGGTAAGACCGCATTTATCGACCCTGAGATTATTGCAACATCCGACGAAACAATTTCTTCTTTCACAAAAGAAGAAAAGGGCTTGGAACTATACGAAAAATATATTAAGGAAGTAAGACGTTTAAAAGACCATACATTAAGCTCTGAAATTGAAAGAGTTGCGGCTATGACAGGTGAAATGGCACAGGCTCCCAATGAAATCTATGAAGCTTTTACAAACGTGGATATAGAGTTTCCTTCCATTAAAGATGAAAACGGAGAAGAAGTAAGAATTACGGACGCAAGATTTGTTCCCTTGCTTGAATCTTCGGACAGAAGAGTAAGAGAAGATACCTTTAAGGCTTACTATGCTACATATAAAAAGTATTTAAATGCACTTTCCGCTACCTACTCATCTGAAGTTAAGGCAAGAATCTTTAATTCAAAATTAAGAGGATATGGTTCAAACCTTGAAGCTGCAGTTGATGCAAACAATGTTTCTCCAGCGGTTTACAAAAACCTTGTGGAGAGTGTAAACAGAAACTTGTCAAAGCTTCACAGATACGTTTCTTTAAGAAAGAAATGCTTAGGCGTTTCAGAACTTCACATGTACGATATTTACACACCCATGATTAAAGATGCCGCAAAGGAAGTTACCTATGAAGAGGCCCAAGAAACCATAAAGAAGGCTTTGGCGGTTTTGGGAGAGGATTACGTTAAGCTTTTGGATGAAGCATTTAAAAATCGTTGGTGTGATGTTTATGAAAACAAGGGAAAGCAGGGAGGAGCATATTCGACTTGTGCATACGGATGCCATCCTTACATGCTCTTAAATTACAACAATTCCCTTGATGCCATGTTTACAACGGCACATGAAATGGGCCACTCAATGCACTCATGGTATTCAAACCAGGCACAGCCTTTTGTTTACAGTGAATATAAGATTTTTGTGGCAGAAGTTGCTTCCACATGTAACGAAATTCTTCTTTTGGAATATCTTCTTAAAAACTGCACAGACAAAAAGGAAAAAGCTTACCTTTTAAATCATTATCTTGATTCATTTAAGGGAACGGTTTACCGCCAGACTCAATTTGCAGAGTTTGAAATGCGTACAAACGAAATGCAGGAAAAGGGAGAGGCTTTAAACAAAGAAAACCTTTGTGCTTTATATAAAGAAATCAACGAAAAATACTATGGTAAAGACATGGTTTCGGATGAAGAAATTTCTTACGAATGGGCACGTATTCCTCATTTTTACTACAATTTCTACGTATATCAATATGCAACAAGCTTCTGCGCGGCAGTAGCAATTGCAGAAAGAATTTTAAAAGAAGGCGAACCTGCCGTTAAAGAATACAAGAAATTCTTATCAAGCGGATGCACCGACGCTCCTGTTGAGCTATTAAAGATCGCGGGCGTAGACCTTACAACAGGTGCTCCCATTGACGCAGCACTTTCAAAAATGGGCGAAATCATTGATGAGCTCGAAGCTTTGGTTTAGGAGGATAAAATGAAGAAAGAACTTGAAAAAACCTACAATCCTCAGGGTATGGAGGATAGAATTTATCAGAACTGGTTGGATAAGAAGTATTTTCACGCTGAAGTAAACAGATCAAAG
>JAILCK010000059.1 GCA_024680435.1 Lachnospiraceae bacterium | reverse complement strand
AGGAAAAAACATAGATTCAAAGACGGCCTATTATCTTGTTTCCGAGTGCGGTAAAGATATGACACTTCTCCAAAACGAGATGTCAAAGCTTCTGGCTTGGAGCTTAGAGAAAGACTCAATCACCATAGAAGATGTGGATACCGTCTGCACCCATCAGATAAACAATAAGATTTTTGATATGATTTCAGCCATTGCGCTTCACAAGCAAAAAGAAGCCTTAAGGCTATATTACGACTTGCTTACTTTACGAGAGTCGCCTTTTCATATACTCTCACTCTTAGTAAGACAGTATACCCAGATGTATACAGTAAAGGATGGCCTAAACAAAGGCCTTCCCGCAAGTCAGATTGCATCCTACATTTCAACTCCCGATTGGGTGGTTAAAAAAATAATCGATCAGGTAAGACGCATGAATATATCTGATATAAAAAGAAACCTTGAGGCATGCGCCAAGGCTGACGAAGACATTAAGAGAGGAGATTTGGGCGATATGATGAGCGTAGAGCTTTTAATCATATCCTGCTCAATGTAACACATGAGACAAGACCCTAAAGAAAATGAAATATACAAACACTTTAAAGGAAATCTTTATCAGATAGTGACGATTGCCAATCATTCCGAAACAGGTGAACAATTGGTAATCTACAGAGCTCTTTACGGAGAAGGCGGAGTTTATGCCCGTCCTTTAGAAATGTTTATGAGTGAAGTTGACAGAGAAAAATACCCTGAAGTAACCGCCAAATATCGCTTTGAAAAAGTTGATTCTTTGGTAGACCCTGGCCTTATGGAATTCCTTGATGCAGACACAATGGATGAAAAAATCAAGATTCTTGGCCACTTGCATCCTCGCCTTACAGACCAGATGATAAACACCATGGCAGTATCTTTAGACTTAGACATAAAAGACGGCCCTATAGAGGACCGCTTCCAAGAACTCATGTATTGCCTTGAAACCCACGCTAAGTACGAAAGCCTCCGCCTGAGGTAGGGGTGGGTATAGGGGCGTTTACTCCTATGATGATTGTTAATTAAACATCGAGAGTTTATATAATGGTTTTCGACCCGCTCGCGCTTAGTACTCCGCCTAGCGGTCGCAGGCAATAAAGAAGCCTGCTCACTAAACTCGCCGTTCCCGTCGGTCCGGCTCGTTAAGTGCCGAGGCTCCACAAAGTCTCAAATCCATTATATAAACTCTCGATGTTTGCGTTTTACACTGACTATTGAGTAAACGCCCCTATACCCACTATCGCGTAGCGCTTTTGCAGCCGGCTATGGGTTGGCAAGGGGATAAAATGAATTCATACAATAGCAAAGATAAAAACAAACATCCGATGATTATATAATGATTTTGAAGACCCTCTTTTTGCGTTGGTGCTTAGCGAGGTATTAAATGCCGGATTCTTGCTCCGCTTCTGGGGCAAGAATCCGGTATTTACGAGCTTAGCATCCGTTACGCAAAAAGAAGAGCGAGAGCGTGTCGAAAAACATTATATAATCATCGGATGTATATATATTTCCGAATGTATGAATTCATTTTATCCCCGGGATTGGCTACCCCCACAAGAAATTGAGGCCGCCGGGGATGAGGCTTACTTTGATGTGGGAGGACTTGGTGTGGACTTCTCCGTCTGTGTGCACCCAAAGAGGCGAGTCGGTTATCACTTCAAAGGATTTAACGTGATAGGTGTGGATCTTTTTGTTTTTAACGTGAGTGCCTTTTTGCGCTGCGGGAAGAGTCATCACAACCTGGAATGGTGTAAAGTCACCTACGCAGCAGATGTCCAAGAAACCATCGTCGGGCACTGCATTTGGTGCAAATTTGTAGCCACCGCCCTCAAAGCAAGTGTTCATGCCTACAATGAAGCGACAACGGTTTACCTTTATTTCGTCGACATCATCTAAGATTAAGGTTGCGTTACAAAGCTTGGCGGTGAAAATCTGCTTTAAACCGATTAATACATAGGCAAGTTTTCCAAGGCCTACTTTATTTAAAACATCTTTTGCTTTTGAGTTAAGAGCTTCTTCGCAGATAGCTGCATCAAAACCAATACCGCAGGATACGTTAAAATAACGCGTTGCTGCAATCGGTCCCGAAGATAAGCGGGAGCGCTCCTCCGACATACTTTCATATTTAAGTTTTCCTATATCATATTTTAAAGGTTCTTTGCAGGATAAAACCTTCTTTACATTTTCGATTGGGTCATCGCTAAAGATAAGGGCTCTTGCAAAGTCGTTACTTGAGCCTGTGGGAATGTATCCGATATTTACTTTGTCAAAAGAAACAACTCCCTGGATGGCTTCATTGAAAGTGCCGTCCCCTCCTAAGATTACAACATTGATTCTTTCTTTATCTTCAATATGCTCATTGCATATGTCTCTCATAAGTTCAAGCATATGTCCCGGACGTTTGGAAAAATAAACTTCAAACTCAACGTTTACGCTTTGCAAATACTCCTCGATTTTGTTCCAGATAAGCATTCCGTGATTTGATTTTGAAGCAGGGTTAACTAAAAAGTAATACATTAAGGCCTCCCAGGATGTTTTTTATAAGAAAAGTGTACCAATTTGCCCAAAGAAAGTAAACGAAAAAAGCCATAATTTATGAAAATGACGATTTTTGCATATTTATAAAACTTCGTGTTGCAATTGTATAATTGTATGCTATAATAAAACCAATTTAAAACGTTAAAGCAGTAAACGACGAAAGTCAGGAGGAAAAATATGTACTCATTCGACGAGATTAAGAATGTCGATCCCGAAATCGCCGACGCCATTACGGCAGAACAGAAAAGACAGAATGATCATATAGAACTTATTGCTTCCGAAAACTGGGTAAGCAAAGCAGTTATGGCGGCAATGGGCAGTCCTCTTACAAACAAGTATGCCGAAGGATATCCCGCAAAGAGATATTACGGTGGTTGCGAATGCGTTGACGTTGTGGAAAATCTTGCAATTGAAAGAGCTAAGGAACTTTTCGGTTGTGAATATGCGAACGTTCAGCCCCATTCCGGAGCTCAGGCCAATATGGCGGTTCAGTTTGCAATTTTAAATCCCGGTGACACCATCATGGGCATGAATCTTGCTCACGGCGGACATCTCACACACGGAAGCCCGGTTAATATGTCAGGTAAGTACTTTAATGTAGTTGCCTACGGTACAGATGATAACGGCTTCATTGATTATGATAAAATGTACGATCTTGCTATGGAGCATAAGCCAAAGCTTATTATTGCAGGCGCTTCCGCTTATGCAAGAGCGATTGATTTTAAGAAATTCAGAAAAGCGGCAGATGATTGCGGAGCCGTTTTGATGGTTGATATGGCACACATTGCAGGTTTGGTTGCGGCAGGTCTTCACGAATCTCCTATAGGAATCGCTGATGTAGTAACCACCACCACTCATAAGACCCTAAGAGGTCCCAGAGGAGGTTTGATTCTTTGCAATCAGGATGTGCAGGGTAAGTATAACTTTAATAAAGCAATATTCCCCGGCACTCAAGGTGGTCCTTTGATGCATGTTATCGCTGCTAAGGCCGTTTGCTTTAAAGAAGCTTTGCAGCCTGAATTTAAGACATATCAAAAGAACATTATCGATAACGCCAAGGCCCTTTGTAACGGCCTTATGAATAGAGGCATCAAGATTGTTTCAGGCGGTACGGACAATCATTTGATGTTAGTAGACCTTACCAACTTCAATCGTACAGGTAAGGAAGTTGAAAAGTGGCTTGACGCCGCTCACATCACCGCCAACAAGAACGCCATTCCAAACGATCCTCAAAAGCCCTTTGTTACATCGGGCATCCGTTTGGGAACTCCCGCGGTTACAAGCCGTGGCATGAACACTAAGGACATGGATGTAATTGCCGAATTGATTGCTTCTATAATCAAAGACGGTGAATCGGCAATTGATTCAGCCAAAGCACGCGTTCTTGAATTAACCAGCCAGTATCCTTTAATCTAACTTCTCTCGAAATGAGCCTCGCAGGTTGCCAGCCGCGGGGCTCATTTCAATTTAATCCTAATCCCATAAAAGCCTATAAATACGCCATTTTAACCATATGTATATTTATTTGGTGATTTCTTATAAAAATACAGAATAATGCTTTGAAAAATAGTTAAGATTTTAGTTGATTAAAGCACTTTAATGTGTTAAACTTTCTTTCAACGGCGAACAAGTGTATTTGAATGGAGAACAAACATGGCAGAAATGTCTGAGTACTACGTAATAAAGAAAAAGGCCGTTCCTGATGTTTTACTTAGCGTTGTTGAGGCGAAAAGGTTACTTGAAACGCACAAAGTAAGCACCATCCAGGAAGCGGTGGAAATTGTGGGCATCAGCAGGTCTTCTTTTTACAAATATAAGGATGACATCATGGAGTTTCATGATAATTCTCAAGGAACCACAATCACAATTAACGCACAAATGGACGATGAGCCCGGTGTCCTTTCAGACTTACTTAAAATAGTTGCGGACCACGGTGCAAACATTCTTACCATTCATCAGTCTATTCCCATAAATGCTACGGCAGCCCTTTCTTTAAGCGTGCAGATTCTTGAAACCACTTTGGATGTGGCAAGCATGCTTGAAAAAATGGAAGACATGCCGGGAGTACATTCCGTTAAATTAATTGCGAAAGAATAATGATTGGAGTAAATAATAATGATTCATGTGGGTGTTTTTGGATACGGTACCGTAGGAAGCGGTGTCGTGGAGGTGTTAACCAAGAATGAGAAAGTCATCGAAAAGAACGTAGGAGAAAAGGTAAAGGTTAAGGCAGTTCTTGATTTAAGAGAATTCCACGGAGACCCTTTTGAAAATCTCATCGTTCATGATGTGAAAGAAATCGTTGAAGACGAAGACATAGACGTTGTCTGCGAAACAATGGGTGGCGTGAATGCAGCTTATGAGTTTACAAAGATGGCCCTTTCAAACGGAAAGAGCGTCTGCACATCAAACAAAGAACTTGTGGCCCTTCACGGTCCCGAACTTATTAATCTTGCAAAGAAACATAACTGCAGCTACAAATTCGAAGCTTCCGTCGGTGGCGGAATTCCCATTATTCGTCCCTTGCAGGATGCAATAACCGCTGATGAAATAAAGGCTGTAATCGGTATTGTAAACGGTACCACAAATTACATGCTTACAAAAATGGATAAAGAAGAAGCCGACTTTAACGACGTTTTAAAAGAGGCGCAGGAATTAGGCTACGCAGAGCTTCATCCCGAAGCCGACGTGGAAGGCTTTGATGCTGCAAGAAAGATTGCCATTCTTTCTTCTTTGGTATACGGAAAAACAGTTAACTATGAAGATGTTCACACTGAAGGAATCACAAATATTTCTTCAAGAGATTTTAGATATGCAAAGCATCTTGGAAAGACAATTAAGCTTTTGGCAAAGTTTGAAAACAGAGATACAGGTTCTTACGCTATCGTAGCTCCTTTCTTTGTTGATTTGGAAAGCCCTTTAAGCAACGTAAACGACGTTTACAATGCAATCTTGGTAAGAGGAAACATGCTTGGAGATGCAATGTTCTTTGGAAAAGGCGCAGGTAAACTTCCCACAGCCAGTGCAGTTTGCGCAGACGTTGTGGAATGTGCAAAGAACAAAGGTAAGCACCTTCCTTGCAACTGGGAAGATGAATCGGTTAAGCTTGACGGCTTTGATAATTCCGTAAAGAACTTCTTTGTAAGAGTAAAGGCTGAAGACAGAGAACTTACAGAAGAAATCTTTGGTGAAGTGGAAAAAGTCAACGAAGGTTTCTTTGATGAATTTGCTTTTGTAACAAAAGAAATGACCGAAGCAGATTTTGCATCCAAGAAAGCACTTATCGGTCCTTGTATTAATGTAATTCGCTTGCAAAAATAAAGATAGACGAAGTCTTTTCTTGGAATTATAATGTTTTTGTGTTTAGAAAATGGAGAGAGAAAATTAATGAGTAAAGTCGTAAAGTTCGGCGGAAGCTCTTTAGCCAGTGCCGATCAGTTTAAAAAGGTATATAAAATCATTAAGGGTGATACGGAAAGAAGATTTGTGGTTCCTTCCGCTCCCGGTAAAAGAAACTCAAAGGACAAGAAAGTAACCGACATGCTTTACGCATGTTACGCATCAATTTCGGGAAAAGGAACGGTTGAAAAGCTTGACGCAGACCTTGCCGAAATAAAGGCAAGATACGTTGAAATCATCGACGGACTCGGCCTTAAATACTCTTTGGAGGATGAGTTTAAAACAATCAGAGAAAACTTTATAAACAAGGCCGGTCGTGACTATGCGGCTTCAAGAGGTGAATACTTAAACGGCCTTATTATGGCAAAGTATTTGGGCTTTGAATTTATCGATGCTTCGGAAGTTATTAAATTTACCGAAGAGGGTGAATTTGATGCAGAGCTTACAAACGACATTTTATCAGAAAAACTTAAAACCGTTGTAAATGCCGTAGTTCCCGGATTTTACGGATCTCTTCCTAACGGAAAGATTAAGACCTTTTCAAGAGGCGGTTCCGATATTACAGGTTCCATCGTAGCAAGAGCCTGCAGAGCGGACGTATATGAAAACTGGACTGACGTTTCGGGATTTTTGATCGCAGATCCAAGAATTATCGATAACCCCGAAGTAATCGAAACAATCACATATAAGGAATTGAGAGAGTTATCCTACATGGGAGCAACCGTTCTTCATGAAGATGCAATCTTCCCTGTTAGAAGAGAAGGTATTCCCATTAACATTCGTAACACAAATGCCCCTTCCGATAACGGTACATGGATTGTGGAAAGCACCTGTCAAAAGTCAAAGTACACCATCACAGGTGTTGCCGGAAGAAAAGGCTTTTGCTCAATCAACATTGAAAAAGATATGATGAACTCAGAAGTCGGTTTTGGCAGAAAAGTTCTTCAGGCATTTGAAGACAACGGAATCAGCTTTGAACACATGCCTTCCGGAATCGATACAATGACAATCTTTGTTCACCAGGATGAGTTCATTGACAAAGAGCAGCAGGTGGTTTCAACCATTCACAGAATGGCAAATCCCGACACCATCGATATTGAAGCAGATTTAGCTTTGATTGCGGTCGTAGGTAGAGGCATGAAGTCTACAAGAGGAACCGCAGGAAGAATCTTCTCTGCACTTGCTCACGCAAATGTAAACGTTAAGATGATCGATCAGGGTTCAAGCGAGTTAAACATCATCATCGGTGTTGAAAACAAAGACTTTGAGACAGCCATTAAGGCAATTTATGATATATTTGTAGTCGTAAGATTATAATTTTTTTAAAAAGTTTGAATTATTTAAAAGAGTCGAATTGTATACGCAATTCGACTCTTTTGCTTTGAGTTAAGAGAAAATTCATAGTTTATTAACAAAGTTGTATTGACAAAACAGAGGGCAAAATGATATTATCTAATCAGAAGTAAGGACTATCTAATATATAGAAAGGACTTGTGTAAAATTTCATATAGACTAAGAAAAGGAGGTACGGACCACCTTACTACTTATTTTCTTAACAACTGAATAACATAAATACCAACCGTTGATATCGAGTACATAGTTTTGGGACGGTGAGAAATTTTAACGTCCGGTACAACTGTACAAAAGAAGACATGGAAAGATTGAAGGAGAAAGGAAGGAAAAGTCCCTTGGACGAGTTGTTAGAAGAATCTCTACGGGGGAGGGCGCAGTGAGTTAAAGTAATTTGAAAGAAAAACTACGCGCCCTCCCTTTTGTATTGTCTTAATTTTTTATCGCGCTACTTTCCCTTTGCCCCTATTTAGTGTATGATTATTTAGGAGTATACAAGGGATAGGTAATTACCATGGGACAGGACAACAAATACATTTTTGATATAGAGTCCTTTGATGAAGAAGAAATCGCTCAAAGGAAAGAAACAAGAAGGAAGAAACACAAGAAGAAACGCATGATGTCGTGGGTATTCCTTCTTCTTTTTGTGCTTACGATCATTATTTTAGGCTATGCAGGCGTTAAGATGCTAATTAAAGGTATCTCTTCAAAACAGCAGATAGACACTGAGATTACAAAGGAAACGGTCGATACGGGTGATGACACATCGGAAATAGATAAGCTCATTAACGATGAAGAGGAAGTGGTTATAGCGCCTCCCGAGCCTACAGAAGTAGAGCCTACAGAAAATGATTTATATGAAGAAGCAATAAGAAACTATATAGCTAAAATGAGCCTTGAAGAAAAGGTTGCGGGAATATTTATCGTAACGCCCGAACAGATAACCGACGTTGATGCTGCAATAAGAGCAGGGGACGGCACAAAGGCAGCCCTTGAAACCTATACTGTGGGTGGGCTTATATACGGTGCAAAGAACATGGTCGATAAAGACCAGTTTTCAAATATGCTTTCAAAAACCAAGGAATATTCAAAGTATCCATTGTTTTTGGCAGTTGATGAAGAGCTTGGAAACTCGGTATTTCCAAAAGAAATGAAAGTTACAGCCACAATGACTCCAAAGGAAATAGGCGAAAATGCAGATCCTACGGTAGCTTATTTGGAAGAAGAAAAGATAGCGAACTACCTGGTTAGCTCAAATATAAATCTTAATCTTGGCATTATTGCAGACCCTTTAACCGATGCCGATAATGAATTTATGCAAAATCGTTCTTTCTCGGAAGATGCAAATATGTGCGGTGAAATGGCCGCAAAGAACGTAAACGCCCTTCATGAATATGGTATATACGCAGGCGTTAAGTTCTTCCCGGGACACGGAAGTGCAAGAGAAGATACAAGCAATGGCTTATCCGTATCCACAAGAACTGCGGATGAAATGAGAGCCTGCGAATTTGTAAGCTTTAAAGCCGCAATCGATGCAGGGGCAGACATGGTGGTTGTAAGCCATGTTTCAGCACCGAATTTGACAGGAGACAATACTCAGTGTTCTCAGTCAAAATATGTAATGACAGATTTATTAAGAAACGAGCTTGGTTATAATGACGTTGTTATCATCACAGATTCTCTTTCAAAAGCTGCGGTTTCTTCTTACCTAGACTCAAAAGAAGCTTCCATTCATGCTATAAAGGCCGGTGCCGATATGGTTTTAAATCCGGAAAACTTTAAAGAAGCTTATGAAGGCGTAATCGAAGCCGTAAACGGGGGCGTTATCGCAAAAGAAAGAATTGATGACTCACTTCTTAGAATCTATAAAGTTAAGTTTAAGGGTAAGACAACAGAAGAAATAAATGCACTTACTGCAGAATAAAAAAAGGCGTATCGAGAATATCGATACGCCTTTACTTTATTTTCTGTACATGCTTCTAAACTCTGAGGGTGTAACGCCTTTTACAATCTTAAACATCCTTATAAACGAAGAAAGGGATGTAAATCCCGAATTATATGCAACTGCCGTAATGCTGTATTC
>JAILCK010000056.1 GCA_024680435.1 Lachnospiraceae bacterium | reverse complement strand
ATCCAGAGAGATACTTACAGATATTCTTCCTTACTTAAACATTCCTATGACCGAAGATGTCAGTGATAAGGAAAGAGAAGAATTGCTTCAAAGAGAACTTTCGATATATACTAACCGTGTTGCCATGGAAGATGCTTCCGGTAATGAGGTTAATGAAGAAGCCAAGGAGAATGCACAGTGAGAAATGAATTAATAATAGCGGCTTTAATCGCGTTTTTTATAAGCATAGTTTTGGGCCCTGTAATATTACCGATACTACGTAAGATTAAAGCAGGACAGACGGAAAGAGAAGATGGTCCCGAAAGTCACCTTAAAAAGACGGGTACACCTACAATGGGAGCTTTCATTTATTTGATTTCGGGTTTTTTGGTATGTGCTTTTAAAATAAAGAGCTATCCCGATATGATTCCCACATTGCTTCTTACCTTTGGCTTTATGCTTATAGGTTTTTTGGATGACTTTATAAAGGTTGTTTTAAAGAGGTCTCTGGGATTAAGAGCATGGCAGAAGTTTTCACTTCAAATCGTGTTTGCTTTGGCTTATGCCTTGTACATTAAGGTAAACAGCCCCGAACTTTTTGATATGGTGATTCCTTTTACACAAAAGACTGTTAACTTTGGATGGCTCTCAATTCCTGCCGTTATTTTTATAATTGTTGGTACCGTTAACGGTTCAAACTTTACAGACGGTGTTGACGGACTTGAAACATCGGTTACAAGCGCTTTACTTGCTTTCTTTATTTTTGCTTCCATTGGCGTTTCCGAATCCGTTGGAATGATAAGCTCAATTTTCCTTGGAGCATTACTTGGATTTTTAATGTTTAATGTAAATAAAGCTAAGGTCTTTATGGGAGATACAGGTTCTTTGGCACTTGGCGCACTTGTTTGCGGACTCGCTTTTTCATTAAAGCTTCCTTTATACCTTCCCGTTATAGCGTTAATCTATTTTGCGGAAGTATTAAGCGTAATCATGCAGGTTCTTTACTTTAAGGCTACAAAGGGTAAGAGAATCTTTAAGATGACACCCATTCATCATCATTTTGAATTGTCGGGATGGTCAGAACCTAAGGTTGTAGCGGTATTTGCTACTGTTACGTTGGTTTTAGGAGCATTTGTTCTATTATTTATTTAGTGAGTATTTAAGATTATGGCAGAAGCGGTAAGAAAGCGAAAAAATAAAGGAAGTTACTTTGATTTTACACTTCTTTTCATATTGTTGTTTTTGCTTGGCTTTGGGCTTGTTATGGTTTATTCCACAAGCTCTTATTCTGCTTCTTTAGACTATAACGGAGACGGGCTTTACTATTTAAGAAAGCAGTTAATATCCGCTATGATAGGCCTTGTCGTGATGTTTTTTGTAAGCTTCCTAAAGTTTGATATTTACAAGGTGCTTGCTCCTTTTGCTTACGGAATCTCCATTATTTTGTTGCTTTTAGTTAAGTCTCCTTTGGGACATACGGCTAAGGGTGCTACACGTTGGATTTATATCGGAGGTTTTTCCATTCAGCCTGCTGAAATAGTTAAAATCGGCGTTATTATGATTACAGCCTTTTTAATTATTTATCTTCAAAACAGAGATGATATAGACAACACTTCGTTTAAGTATATATTTATTGTTTTGGCTCCCGGCATCCTTGCCGCAGGGCTTATCCTTTTTGTTACAAGAAATCTTAGTACGGCGGTAATCGTGGGAGGAATTGCTTTTTCAATGCTTATAATGTCGACTCCCAGATGCTTTAAGGCTTATCTTTTATTGATTTTAGCCTTAATAGGAATCGGCCTTTATGTACTGTTCTTATATTTAACCATTCATAAAACAGGAGACATCGGAGCTCTATCAAAGGTAGGATTCAGATCCGAGCGTATCTTAGCCTGGTTTAATCCCGAAAAATATGCAGACGGAAAAGGATATCAGACACTTCAGTCTCTTTACGGAATAGGTTCCGGAGGCGTGTGGGGAAAAGGTCTTGGAAAGAGTATGCAAAAGTTAGGCTTTCTTCCCGAAGCACAAAACGATATGATTTTTTCCATA
>JAILCK010000027.1 GCA_024680435.1 Lachnospiraceae bacterium | reverse complement strand
CACATGCTTCTTTAAGTGCATTAAAGAAAGAACCATTATCAAGGGCATTTTTAGCATACCAGCCATAGTGATAGTCATCGCCCAAAGGATGGTTATAAAACCCTAAAGCCATCAAAAAAAGCAATGAAACTATTAGCGCAGATAAGATTAAGTAAGCCAATATTCTTTCGTATGTTGATAAAGGTTTTTTCAAAGCATCCTCCAAAGACTATAAACTTCTTTAATTATAGATAAACAAAGGCTGTTTTTCAATTATGCCATCGTAAACATTATAGGGAGAAATAATGAATAAGATTTTAAAAGCAGAAGAAAATGTTATTAGATTTTTGGAAAACAAGATGATTTATATTTATTTGGTTGTGGCGCTTCTTGTTTCACTTGCAATAAGATATTTTGGCCTTCCCTTTATAAGCGGAGATATGTCGACATTTCTAATCGGATGGTATGGACAGATTGAGCAGCTTGGGCAGATACATGCTTTGAACACGCAGGTTGGTAACTATAACGTTTTATACCAAACTATCATTGCAATACTTACTTACCTTCCCGGTGACCCTATTGTCAAATACAAAGCAGTTTCTATCATTTTTGACTATGTAGTTTCTGTCGGAGTGTTTTTACTTATCTATGATAAAGAAAAAAAGAACTCAAAGTTCATGGCAATTTTAGGTGCCATAATTACAGTATTTTCGCCTATAGTTTTCTTAAACTCTTCGGTTTGGGGACAGTGTGATTCGATTTACATATCATTCATTATCCTTTCATTGGTTGCATACAAAAAAGAAAAGCCTGCCCTTTGCATGATTTTCTTTGGCCTTGCTTTTGCTTTTAAATTACAGGCAATTTTCTATTTGCCATTTCATTTATTTGAGTGGTTTAGAAAGAAATCATTTTCGATTTTAAACTTCCTCTTGGTTCCGCTTACAATGATTGTGGTTTGCATTCCCGCATACATTAACGGACGAGGATTCTGGGGATTTATTTCACCTTACTATTATCAGACCGGTTCTTGTGACAAGATGAGCTTTAACTATCAGAGTTTTTGGACCATCCTTTCTGATTCAAGGGAGAAGAGGCTAGAGTACATTTCTACAATGAAAGTGCCGGCGGTTTTGATTACATTCTTGATTCTTTTATCAATCATGACCTGGCTTATATACAGAAAGAAAGAATTAAACGAAAGAGGTTCTTTGTACTTAGCATTCTTACTTGCATTTACCTGTGTTGAGTTTTTACCGGGAATGCATGAGCGTTACGGATTTGGAGTGGAAATTTTATCAATCGTTCTTGCATTTAAAGATAAGCGTACTATTCCGCTTGCGATTGCTTTAAATATTCTTACGATGATTACGTATGGCGCAGAGCTTTTCGGAGGCGTCATGAATATAACGATTCTTGGAATCATAAACTTTGCGATTTACTTAACCTATATGTATTTCTTTTATAGAAATCTTAGGGGAATCGTGCCGAATAGATAGAATAAAAATTAAGCCCTATTATCGATTGTGATATGTACCCCTTTTTCTGGACAACCAGAGAAAGGGGTGTTTTTATGCGTTATTCACACAAGTATAAGCTTGAATGTATTGAATTACTTCATCAAGGAAGGTGGCCGGAGACCCCTCCCGGAATTTCCGAACATAACTTCAGGGTTACTGTTCGCAGATGGGCAAGGGTCTATGAGACCAATGGACCAGATGCTCTAAAGCATAAGTCTTCTGATAAAGTATGGACTGCTGAAGAAAAAATGGAACTTGTATCCAGGGTCTTAGCTGGTAATTCAAATCTATCTGTTTCGTTAGCGGCTGGAATTCATCCCGGAATGTTATATCAATGGGTACGAAAATATAAATTGGAAGGTTATAATGGATTAGTAAAACAGAAAAAAGGTCGCCCCTGTAAGGACTCCAATATGAAGAAAAAAGCTAATCCCAGACCTCTTACCGAATCTGAGCGTGAGGAATTAATAAGATTACGTGCTGAGAATGAATATATAAAGGCAGAGAATGAAGTAATAAAAAAAAGGATCGCCTTGAGGCAAGAAAAATGGGCTGCGCAACTCAAGGCGAAAAAGCAGCAATCATCAAAACGCTCAGAGAAGAAGGATACCAATTAAAGTATCTTCTTAAAGCCATGCGCATGGCCAAATCTACTTATTACTTTGAAATAAGCAAAAAAGACGTTATTGCAGAAAGAAATGCAGATTTGATTGCAGAAATCAAGTCTATATTTGAAACTCACAGGCGTAGATATGGTGTAAGGCGAGTCCATATGGAACTTCGTAACAAAGGATTTATAGTAAATCACAAACGTGTTCAGCGCCTTATGAGCGAAGCTGGAATGTTAGGAAAACGTCCAAAAGAAAAGTATCACTCCTATAAGGGGGAAGTCGGAAAAGTTGCGGACAACATCGTAAGTAGAGACTTTAAAGCGGATAAGCCGCTTCAGAAGTGGACTACAGACGTATCCCAGTTTAATTTCACATGGGGAAAATGTTACTTATCACCAATACTTGATATGGCTACAAACGAAATCATATCCTATGATTTAGCGTTAAGCCCCAACATGGAGCAAATAAAAAGAATGCTTGATCAAGCCTTTAAATATTTTCCTAATGTAGAAGGATTGGTTTTCCATTCTGACCAAGGATGGCAATATCAACATACTTACTATCAGCAACGCCTTAAAGAACATGGCATTATCCAATCGATGTCTCGAAAGGGAAACTGCTATGATAACTGCATTATGGAGACTTTCTTTGGACGTATGAAAACCGAAATGTATTATGGTTATGAAAAAGAATATCGCTCGTTTGACGAGTTTTCAAAAGGTGTTGAAGAATACATAGATTATTATAATAATAAACGAATTCAGGCAAAAACAAAATGGATGACTCCTGCGGAATACAGGAAATCATCCATCTGTTCAGCCTAGTTCATAAATATGTGTCCAGGATTCTGGGTACATATCATTGATAATAGGGCTTTTTTATTTCTAGAATATGAGAGTAATTAAGCGAACTATAAATGCTGCCACCCATGCAATAAAGCACTGCCAGAGCACCACGCTTAAGGCCCATTTTCTTCCAAGCTCACGCTTGATTGAAGCAATTGCTGCCACGCACGGAGTGTATAAAAGAGAGAATACAAGGAGTGCTGCGGCGGAGGCTGTGGTCATAAAGGCATTTACGTTTTGGCCGTAGAGAATTTCCAATGTGGAAACCACGCTTTCTTTTGCCATAAATCCGCTGATAAGTGCGGTGCAGATTCTCCAATCTCCTAGGCCAATGGGCGCCATTATAGGGGCAAACCATCCTGCAATCATGGCAAGTATACTGTCTTGCTGATCGGTGATTAAGTTAAACTGAAGGTCAAAACTTTGAAGCAGCCAGATTACGATGGTTGCAACAAATATAACGGTGAAGGCTCTTTGCAAAAAGTCCTTTGCCTTTTCCCAAAGAAGCTGGCTTACGTTTTTAAAGCTTGGTAAGCGGTAATTTGGAAGCTCCATAACAAAGGGAACCGCCTCACCTTTAAAAAGAGTTTTCTTAAATAATAAAGCCACTAAAATCGACATCACAATTCCTAAAGCGTAAAGGCTAACTAAAATTAAAGCTTTGTACCTTGGAAAGAAGGCATCCACAAAGAAAGCGTAAATCGGCATCTTTGCGGTACAGCTCATAAAGGGCGTAAGTAAAATTGTCATCTTTCGGTCTCTTTCACTTGGAAGAGTACGGGTGGACATTACGGCGGGAACGGTGCAACCAAAGCCTATAAGCATAGGTACGATGCTTCGGCCGGAAAGCCCAATCTTTCTAAGAAGCTTATCCATAAAGAAAGCGACTCTTGCGATGTATCCCGAATCTTCAAGGAGGGACAAAAAGAAAAATAATGTCACGATTATGGGAAGGAAACTAAGCACGCTTCCAACACCTGCAAAAATACCGTCAATTATTAAATTATGGAGGGTATCGTTTACTCCTGCCGATGAAAGAGCGTTATCGGTGAGGGAAGTTAAACCGTCAATTCCTGCCTCAAGCCATCCTTGAAGGGTGCCACCTATTACGTTAAAGGTAAGGATTGAGACCAAGAACATAATCAATAGGAAAACAGGAATCGCAGTCCATTTTCCGGTAAGGATTTTATCGATTTGCTCACTTCTTATGCTTTCCTTACTCTTTTTAGGCTTTCTTACAAATTCTTTACAGATTTTATTTATGAAGGAGTAACGCATATCTGCGATGGCAGCGCTTCTGTCTAAATCTCTTTCTTTTTCCATTTGACGCACGATGTGGTTAATGGTCTTTACTTCGTTATCGTCTAAAGAAAGCTTTTCAAGCACAAGCTTGTCGCCTTCGATTACTTTTCCTGCTGCAAATCTAACGGGAATGTCAGCTTGCTTAGCGTGATCTTCTATTAAGTGAATTACTGCATGGATTCCTCTGTGAACCGCACCGTCGTGGTCGTTTTCATCACAAAAGTCCTGACGTAACGGGCGCTCCTGATATTCTGCTACGTGAATAGCATGCTCAATAAGCTCGTTGATTCCCTCATTCTTGGCAGCAGAGATGGGGACAACGGGGACTCCCAAAGCTGCTTCCATTTCATTTATATCGATGGTACCGCCGTTTGTGGTGATTTCATCCATCATGTTTAGCGCTACCACCATTGGAATATTCATTTCAAGAAGCTGCATGGTTAGATATAAGTTTCTTTGAATATTGGTGGCATCCACTATATTTATGATGGCTTTTGGCTTTTCATCAAGCACAAAGCTTCTTGACACAATTTCTTCGTTACTGTAAGGAGACATTGAATAAATGCCCGGAAGGTCAGTCACCAAAGTATTTGGATGGCCCTTAATTACACCATCCTTTCTGTCAACAGTGACGCCCGGGAAGTTACCTACATGCTGATTGGCGCCTGTAAGCTGATTAAAAAGTGTTGTCTTTCCGCAGTTTTGATTTCCAACCAGTGCAAAGGTAAGAACAGTGCCTTCGGGAAGAGGGTCGCCGCTTCCCTTGGGGTGGAATTTTCCGCCTTCACCAAGACCGGGGTGGACGGAAGCATTACTCTTTAGGGTTTCTTTTTCTTCTTCTTTAACAGAATCTGTTGAAGAAACTTCTATTTTTGCGGCGTCAGCAAGTCTTAAAGTAAGCTCATATCCATGAATCATAAGCTCCATGGGGTCACCTAAAGGCGCGTATTTAACTACGGTGACAGTCGC
>JAILCK010000011.1 GCA_024680435.1 Lachnospiraceae bacterium | reverse complement strand
AACTACGATTTTTAGAGAAAGAAAAGCCGGGCATGTGATTGTGTACGTGACCGGGCTTCTTTCTCTTTTTGTGTTTTTCTTAGGTTTCTTATTAATAGCGTTAAAACTTGATTTTGATTTAAAAAGACTTGAACGGTACTACTTTTCATTTATTTCTGTCACATCCCTTTTAGGGGCAATCTTTTCTTTTAGAAAGCGTGATTATAAGAAGAAACCCTTCGAAAAGGCATGGTGTGTGATTATCCCCGCCATTCTTTTGGGAGTATTTTCTTTCGTATATTTATCTCCTTCTGTTATAAATGACGATACATGGGAAACGGTTGTAACCACAATCTATACAGGAAAGATCCATGAATACTCTGCCCTTACGGGGCGTCAGATGGTGGCAGGGCTTCCAATCTTTAATAAGATTTATATAATGCCCATATTCATAGCTTGCATGTGTGATTTCTTTAAGATTCCAGTGCGAGTTATGATGCAGATGTTAATCCCTTTAATAGTCTATATTTGCAATCTTTCTTTAGTGTATACAATATCTAAAAAGCTTAATGTAAAGAACAAAGATGGCTTTATGCTCGTATATATGCTCTTGCTCTTAGCGGGTACTTACCTTCCAAAAACCGGAGTGCCTGTTACGGTAGGGTACGCTCTTTTAAGAGAAGGGTATTCCGGATATGCTGTTTGCCATGCACTTACTGTACCTTTAGTGATAATTCTTTTATGGGATAAGAAGTATCTTCACGCACTGTTTATGGCGTCAAGTGCCCTTGGACTATTGCGTTTAGACAGGCTGTTTTATACATTCGTTAAAGAACCTGTTAAGACCTTTTACTTTATAAATGAAGCCGGAAAGCTGGCTATTCTTTTCCTTATTTGCATCATTATTCTTATTTTTAAAAAGAGAAAAGAAAAGATGCCTAGTGAAGAAAAACTATCAGTTTTTATGCCCATTGTGTTTATATCAAATACGGTTGTAACTCTCCTTGAGGAGATTCATGAAAAGAAATATAGAATAGCATATTTACTCGGTGTTTCTTTTATCATTTTAAGTTCCGTTTCTTTTATGCCCTTTAATGATGCCGACACCTTAAAAGAGACTTTGGAATATGAGCAAGAAGTAAGGGACATTATCGATAAAAACGGGGCCGAGGATAAGTGCATCTGGGCTGATGAAAAAGTGATGGAAGTTGCCAGAAGAGTGGACCCTTCCGTTAAGACCCTTTACTCAAGAAGCTCCATTTCAGAATACATGCAGGGCCTTTATTATGAAGATGAATCCTATGCATGGGACTACTATAAATTATTCAGAAACGAAGTTCAGTTTGAAGAAACAACGGTTAAAGACATTTTTGCTCTTTCAAGAAGCGCTGATGATATAGTTAATCATGCCTACGAAGAAGGATTGGATATAATAATAAAATGATTTCAATAATTGTGCCTGTATACAACGCGGGGAAATATATTAAAGAAACAATTGAATCTGTGCTTTCTCAGTCTTACGCCGATTTTGAGCTTTTGCTTGTTGACGATTGCTCTAAGGATGATTCGGAAGAAATAATAAAAAGCTATAAAGATGAAAGAGTGAGGCTTGTAAAGCAACCTGAAAACAAGGGGGCGTGGGCTGCAAGGAACCGTGGCTTAGAGGAAGCAAAGGGAAGATACATAGCATTTCTTGATGCAGATGATTTATGGGAAAAAGATAAACTTAAAAAAGAATTTGAGTTTATGCAAAAAGAAGATGCCGGCTTTGTGTTTACAGGCTATGAATTTGCTGATGAATTCGGAAACGGCACCGGAGCTATAGTTAAAGTGCCCCATACACTTGATTTTAAACACGCTCTTAACAACACAAATATCTTTACATCAACAGTATTAATAGATAGGGAAAAAATCGGCGATGATTTAATTAAAATGCCCCACATTAAAAGCGAAGATACCGCCACATGGTGGAGAATCTTAATGGCCGGAAACCTGGCATACGGGCTTAATGAAAACCTTGTTAAGTATAGGCGAAGCTCAGGGTCTTTATCATCAAACAAGATAGAAGCTGTAAGGCGGATCTGGAGGCTTTACAGAGAGATAGCTAACTTAAGCGTGTTTAGCTCTTGCTTACATTTTGTAAGCTGGGCAACAACGGCGGTTCTTAGGAGAATATAATGGATAAATCTAGGAAAATTTCTTTTGACATATTAAGAATATTGGCGGCATTCAGCGTGGTGATGCTTCATGTATCATCAAGATATATAATGGGCAATCCCGTTGACAGTGCTGACTTTTACTTTGCAAACTTTTACGACTCCATAAACAGATTCGGTGTGCCTGTTTTTGTGATGATAAGCGGAGCCATTTTCTTAGACAAAGAAAAAGAAATCGATGTCAAAAGACTTTGGATTCACAATATCTTAAGGATTTTGATAGTATTTATCCTTTGGAATTACGTTTATTATGTTTATCAGAGCATAC
>JAILCK010000355.1 GCA_024680435.1 Lachnospiraceae bacterium | reverse complement strand
AACGTCCATCCATTCTCCTGCGTATTCAACAAGTTCGATGGACTTTTCTTTTTCTACAAGGGCATAGTCAATACTGATTTTGCTTACATTGGAATAGCGCTCGAAAAGGTCACTATAATCGCTTACTCCAAGCATTTCTTTTGCTTTTTCAGCCATGTACTTAAGCTTAAAGCCAAACACACCGCCGTTCCAGTATGCACCTAATTCAAGAAGTTTCTTTGCGCCTTCCAAATCAGGCTTTTCTTTAAACTCTTTTACTCCGCCCTTTCCGTCCGGTACAATATATCCATATTTTTCGCTTGGATATGTGGGCTTTATCGCCATGAGGGTGATATTTGAAGTACACTTATCCACATTTTCCGCTATCTTTTTAACCGTTTCAAAGTAATCCTGCTCCACATAAGGATCTACGGGGATTACAACTACGGCTTCATTTTCATCTACCTTACATTCGTCCTTTAAGAAAAGTACAGCAAGACAGATAGCCGGGAATGTATCTCTTCTGTCAGGCTCAAGGCAAACATTAACGTTATCGGAAAGCTGATTCTTTAAGCTTGAAACCTGAGTCTTAGACGTTGCTACAGTAACATTTGCCGAAGGCATTGATTTTTTTATAGCAGAATACATCCTTTGAACCATTGACTCATATGTATTTGCATCTTTTTTAAAGAACTTTATAAATTGTTTTGAACGAACTTCATTAGAAAGAGGCCAAAGTCTCTTTCCCGATCCGCCTGAAAGTAAAATAATCTGCATAGATGTTTCCTCTTTATTTCATTAATTGTTTCACATATCCGATTTTATCATAAAAATCACATTAATTATACAAAGAAACGTGGCCTAAATTCATAAGCCACGTTTTAGAATTTCTTTATTTAGTATGAATAAATCATCTTGGCTTCTTTATCGCCTTCATACTGGGATTTTGCTCTCACTATGAGTTTATATCCTGTATATCCCGGAAGCTTTATTGAAACAGTTTCTTTCTCACTAAACTCACTAAGTACTGTTGTTTCATCACTTCCATCCGCCTGTAACTCAATTTGGTAAAAAGCTTTGGCATCAGGATTCTTCAAGCTAAGTAAATGCATTGTAGCATCCACACTGCCGTCATCATTGGCAGTTTCTGAATACTCAATCTCTGCTTCCAATGCCACGATTCTATGGACATCTTTCTTAAACTCATCAAGGTTTTCGTAGAAGTAAGAAGAAATGTCTTCTCCCTTCTCTTCCTTTAGCAACAAATCGGCGTATTTTTCGCTCGTTACATACGCGCCTTCTCCGTTGGTATGGCAATTGTCATACATCAATTCATCGGGAAGGAAATTTTCTCTGCCTTTTAAGTAGTTAAGGTTGATATAATTGATACCTTTTTCTTTGGCATAGTTTCTATACCATTTATCCGCATCATCATATCCACCTACAAAGTACATGTAAGTTACAGAACAAGGAGCGGTCACAAGTTCAAATTCCACGCCATTCTCTTTACAAAGTTCTACGCATTTATCAAGGTATTCTTTATTTTCTTCCAAGATTCTGTCATCGGAGTACCAGTAGTCTGCCTCCGGATCAAAAGATATTGAACCGGTAGTTACATCACTCACCGCATAAACAAAGCCTTTTTCTTTATAAGTTTCGCCCTTTGAGTTTTCTTTTTCCTCCCAAGAGTCCTTTGCAAGCTTCTTTTCAGCGATAATTTTATCCGCCACAAGTATGTTGTCTTTATACCTGCAAGGCCCCAAAAGATAGCATCTGTTTGATTTATCAAAGCACTTTAATGCATACTCGGCTTTGTTAAAGCCTGAAAGTCTATCATAAACTAAAAGGAGCGCCTGAGCCTGCTTTTCATTTAAAAGTCTGTCCCAAGTCACGTCTAAGATTACTTTCTTAGGGTGTACATCTTTTATCAGCTCTTTTATATAATAATAACTTCCGCAAATAGGCTGAGTGGCTGTGGAGCCTACCAAAACATTTGAAACACCAAGCTTTTCTTCAAGAACACTTGGAACTATTGACATATACATTCTTGATGCGCCCACAAACACTATGTCCACATCTTCATTGTTATCCTTAATCTTCTTTACATCCTTCTCAAAGTACGTTCTGTATGTTGTATCAGAAAGAGTCTCTGTGATAATCGTATATGTGCCTATGAGCATAAGCAATAGCACTGCCAAAGAAAGGATTCTTTTGAAGGTTTTACTTTTAAAAACTTGCATACATAAAACCTCCCATCAAATCAGATTTTGAGCCAAGGCTCATGATTAAAAGCATGATAATAATTGTAAAGCCAAGGTTTCTAATTATCATCGGACATTTAAGCTTTATCTTTTCCCACACGCCCACTTCATCCAGAATGTCAATTAATGTAATGATAATGGTTCCGATTATGATAAAGAAAATGTCAATGTATTCAACGTCTACAAACAACTTTGTGGGGCTTGTAAGAACATTCCACTGCATGTTTATCCCGGTATATTTAAGCATTTTAACGGCAGTTGTAATATCGGGCGCTGCTGAGAAAAATCTAAAGAAACATACTAGAATAAAGGTTCTTACAATGCAGAAAATCTGCCAATACAATGCTTCAGACTTTATATGAAGCTTAGCTTTAAGCTTTTCATAAAAATCCGTAAGCTGCATCGTCATTGTAATAACAATAAGATTTAAATAACCCCATACAAGGTATGTCCAATTGGCGCCGTGCCAAAGACCTGTTGCTGTCCATACAAAGATTAAAGCAAAATAGCCGGGAAGAAGCTTACCCATCTTAGCTCCCCACTTTTGTCTTGCCCACTTGCCCATTTTCTGTCCTGTCTTACCCATTGAAACGGGATAGAAAACGTAATCTTTAAACCATGTACCAAGAGTGATGTGCCATCTTCTCCAGAATTCATCAACCGTCTTAGCAAAGTAAGGTCTCTTAAAGTTTTCAGCCAAATTGATTCCAAGAATCTTGGAAAAGCCGCAAACTATGTCCATATATCCTGCAAAGTCGGCATATAACTGTATGCCATATGCAAACATAGCAAACAGCATATAAACACCTGAATAGGTTTCGTAATTTCCGAATATAGCATTTACCGCTACGCCAATCTTATCTGCTATAACAATCTTCTTAAAGAAACCGATGAGCATTCTTGCTGCGCCTTCGCACATTCTGTCATAAGAAAACTTATGCTCTTCTTTTATGCTTAC
>JAILCK010000338.1 GCA_024680435.1 Lachnospiraceae bacterium | reverse complement strand
AAACGTTCAAAAGCAGGCGGCACAGATTCTTAAAAAGCACGGAATCGACGGGCTTGTTGTTATCGGTGGAGACGGTTCTTACAGAGGAGCTTTAGCTCTTTCCGAGCATGGCATCAACACAATCGGAATCCCCGGAACCATCGACCTTGATATTGCCTGCACAGATTACACCATAGGTTTTGATACAGCCGTAAACACAGCTATGCAGGCTATCGATAAAGTAAGAGATACATCTTCTTCCCACGAAAGATGTTCCATCATCGAAGTTATGGGACGTAACGCAGGATACATCGCATTATGGTGCGGTGTGGCAAGCGGCGCCGAAGATATTCTTCTTCCCGAAGTATATGATTATAACGAGCAGGTGCTTGTTAACAACATCATTGCAAACCGTAAGATAGGTAAGACACATCACCTTATCATAAATGCCGAAGGTATCGGCCATTCAACATCCATGGCAAGAAGAATCGAAGCTGCCACAGGTATTGAAACCAGAGCCACAATCTTAGGTTACATGCAGCGTGGCGGTAGCCCCACATGTAAAGACAGATACTACGCTTCAATTATGGGAGCGTATGCTGCTGACATTTTGGCTGAAGGTAAGACCAACAGATGCGTTTGCTACAGAGAAGGCCAGTTCCTTGATATGGATATTAACGAAGCTTTGGCAATGACAAAGACCATTAACCCTTACCAGTTTGAAGTAAGTAAGCTTCTTTCCAGAAACGAATACACGGAAAATAAAAAGAAATGATAACATCTTATGATAATAAGCGCATAAAGAACGTGGTTTCTTTGTGCGAAAAATCTAAAGCAAGAAAAGAGCAGGATGCCTTCGTAATTGAAGGCATCAAACTTTTTGAGGAGGCACCCGATAGCGCCATAAAAGAAGTGTTTGTGGCAGAAAGCTTCTCATATAAAAGTGAAAAACTTGACAGAATGCCTGTGGAAGTGGTAAAAGATGATGTATTCAAAAAAATGACGGATACCCTTACCCCTCAGGGCATTTTGTGCGTTGTAAAGAAGTCTTTTTATAAATTGGAAGACTTAATTAAGTCAAAAGAAACCCCTCTCTTTATCGTGCTTGAAAAGCTACAGGACCCGGGAAACCTGGGCACCATAATGCGTACGGCGGAAGGAGCGGGAGTAACGGCTGTTATTATGAGTAATGACACCGTTGACATTTACAATCCTAAGACAGTCCGCTCCACAATGGGCTCCATTTTCAGAGTGCCTTTTGTGTATACGGATGATTTAAAGAAAGCAATCGGTGTTTTAAAAGAAGCAGGCGTTACATGCTACGCCGCTCATTTAAAGGGCACAAAGGATTGCTATTCTTACGACTACAAAAAGCCCACCGCTTTCTTTATCGGCAATGAAGGAAACGGATTAAGTGAAGAGATTTCAAACCTTGCGGATACTTATATAAAGATTCCCATGGGAGGAAAGCTTGAATCGCTGAATGCTTCTGTTTCAGCGGCTATTTTAATGTATGAAACAAGAAGGCAGAGAGGTTTTTAACAGTAGTTTTTTTGTTGGTTAGTTAGAAAAGGATATTGAAATGACACTAAAGAACGCAGCATTGCATGTGGGAATACTGATGCTTACCGTTTTTTCGGTAGGGTTTCTTTTTGCAAGCGATGCTTATGCCGACACTTCAAGTGAATATTTGTTAGACCAAAGCGTCGGCTCTTCAATAGTATTTAATACAAGCGCCTACAACGATGCGGATACGACCAAACTTGGATTTAAACTTCCCGAAAAGGAAGAGCTTGAGCTTGGATCATTGGTGATGGTTAAGGTTACTTCGGTTTTAAACGTTAGAAGCGAAGGAAATCCGGAAGCCGAAATCGTGGGTAAAATCTACAGAGACTGTGGCGGCACCATAATTGAAAAGGGCGAAGAGTGGAGCAAAATCCAGTCGGGAGAGCTTGTCGGATGGTGTTCAAACGAGTATCTTCTTTTTGGCGATGAAGCGGTTGCTTTGGCTAAAGACGTAGGTACCATGTCAGCAGTTACAAAGAATCAGTGCACCACAATTCATGCAGAAGCAAACGCAGATTCACAGATAGTTTCTTATGCTTCAAAAAACACTTTCTTTGAAGTTATTTATGAAGTTGATGAAGATTGGGTGTGCGTGGCTTTAGATGATTGCGACGGTTTTGTAAAAAGAGAATTTATAGACCTTCATTTTGACGTTGACCACGGCGAAACCATGGAAGCCATCAAGGAACGTCAGCGTAAGGAAGAAGAAGAAAAGCGTAAACTTATCAGAAGAAACGAAGCTATCCAGGCAGACGGCGATACTCTTAAGATGCTTGCAACAATCATTTGGTGTGAGGCAAGAGGAGAAGGCTACGAAGGACAGCTTGCGGTTGGTTCCGTGGTTATGAACCGTGTAAGAAGCGGCGCATATCCTGCAACGGTTTACGATGTAATCTTTGCGTCCGGACAGTTCTCGCCCGTTAAGTCCGGAGCCTTTGCAAGAGCTTATGAAAACAACTCTGCGGAAAACACCACATCATGGCAGGCAGCGGTTGAAACCATGGGCGGATACACCAACGTCGGCGACATGACCCACTTTAGACGTAAGGGTAATAAAGAAGGATATATCATAGGTAACCACGTATTCTATTAACCTTGACATTCAAGTCGGTTTATGAGTATAATACGTAAGTTGACTGTGTAATACTTAAATAGTCTATTTGAAAGGACGGCAACATAAATGGAAGCAAAAAAGAATGTGCTTACATACGAAGGCTTAACCAAGTATGAAGAAGAATTACAGGATTTAAAAGTACGCAGACGTAAAGAAGTTGCGGAGAAAATAAAAGAAGCAAGAGAACTTGGAGACCTTTCCGAGAACGCTGAATATGACGCAGCCAAGGATGAGCAAAGAGATATCGAAGCAAGAATCGAAGAGCTCGAAAAAATCCTTAAAAACGTTGAAGTAGTAGTAGAAGATGAAGTTGACTCTTCAAAGATCAACGTCGGATGTAAAGTAAAAATCTTGGATGTAGAATTCAATGAAGAGATGGAATATAAAATCGTTGGATCAAGCGAAGCCAACAGCTTAAAGGGCAAGATTTCAAACGAATCTCCCGTAGGCAAGGCTTTGATCGGCCACAAGAAGGGTGACACTGTTACCGTAGAAACACAGATGGGCGATGCAAAGTACAAGATCCTTGCTATTGAAAGATCCAACTAGTATCAAGACTGATTCAGACGATTTTATAGGGAGGGCAAAAGCCCTCCCTATGTATGTATAAAGAGAAAAAAGAAAGGGCATATCAATGGGAAACGAGAATACTAACAACCAACCCCAGGAACAGGACATTAACCAGCTTTTAAAGGTAAGAAGAGAAAAGCTTGCAGCTTTGCAGGAAGCAGGAAAGGATCCTTTTAAGATCACAAAATACAATCAGACACATCATACAGACGATTGTAAGAAGCTTTACGAAGAGCACGAAGCAAAACTCTTGGCAGGACGAAAAGCCCCTTCTACAGACGGCCTCGATGAACAGGCAGCAAGAGAAGTAATCAACAACGATTACAATGAGCGCAGAGAAATAATGGATGCAAGCCCCATCGAAGTTTCAATTGCGGGCAGAATGATGTTTAAGAGAGTTATGGGTAAAGCATCATTTTGTAACATCCAGGATTTAAAGGGAAACATTCAGGTATACGTTGCAAGAGACGTTATCGGTGAAGAATCCTACGCAGACTTTAAGAAGTCCGATATCGGTGATATCTACGGCGTAACAGGTTTCTTGTTCCGCACAAAGACAGGTGAAATTTCAATCCATGCGGATTCAATGACTCTTCTTTCAAAGAGCCTACAGATTTTACCCGAAAAGTTCCACGGACTTACAGATACAGACACAAGATATCGTCAAAGATACATTGACCTTATCATGAACGTAGAATCTAAGGACACTTTTGTAAAGCGTTCAAAGATGATTGCATCAATCAGAGCATTCCTTAACGAACAGGGCTTTATGGAAGTTGAAACTCCCATGCTTGTATCAAACGCAGGCGGAGCTGCAGCAAGACCTTTTGAAACTCACTTTAATGCTCTCGATGAAGACTTCAGACTCAGAATTTCTTTGGAATTATACTTAAAGAGACTTATTGTCGGCGGTTTGGAAAGAGTATTTGAAATCGGACGTGTATTTAGAAACGAAGGTCTTGATACAAGACACAATCCTGAATTCACTCTTATGGAGCTTTACCAGGCATACACCGATTACTACGGAATGATGGACTTGACCGAGAACATGTTCAGACATGTTGCCGGCGAAGTGCTTGGCACCACAAAGTTTAACTACGGCGATGTAGAGCTTGACTTTGGTAAGCCTTTTGAAAGAATCACAATGGTTGACGCGGTTAAGAAGTACTCAGGCGTTGACTTTGATGCAATTAAATCTGACGATGAAGCAAAGGCAATTGCAAAGGAAAAGCATGTAGAATTCGAAAATCACCACAAGAAGGGCGATATCCTTAATCTCTTCTTTGAAGAATTCTGCGAAGAGCACCTTGTACAGCCTACATTCGTTATGGATCACCCCGTTGAGATTTCTCCTTTAACAAAGAGAAAGCCCGATAAGCCTGAATACGTTGAACGTTTCGAACTCTTTATAAACGGTTGGGAAATGTGTAACGCTTACTCAGAGCTTAACGATCCCATCGATCAAAGAGAACGTTTCAAGGCTCAGGATGCACTTGCCGACATGGGCGATGAAGAAGCAAACCACACAGACGAAGACTTCTTAAACGCTCTCGAAATCGGTATGGCGCCTACCGGC
>JAILCK010000288.1 GCA_024680435.1 Lachnospiraceae bacterium | reverse complement strand
TGATCGTCATACGTCGTAAGTTTTTCGTTGTATGAATCCCAAAGGAAGATTGAATAGTCCATTGTGACGGCCAACTGAAGCACTGCCGACAAGGCCTTGGTGATATATGAAATCTCACCCATAAAGATGTTTGAGCCTAGGTTATAAACAATTGCCATTCCGATACTTGCAAGGAACACAAAGGGAACAAGCCAACCGTCAAGAAATACCATCATGGAAAGTGCAGCTAAAGCAACCGCGATGCCTACGTAAACAGGTTCTTCCTGCTCACACAGGGCTTTTAAATCGGTTACAAGTGCAGACATTCCGGATACAAAGCATCCTTTATTGCAGACGCTTCTTATGTTTTTAATTGCATCCATGGTCACATCCGCTGATGTTGATGAATCAAAGAAAATTGCCAGCATTGTGGCATCATCTTTATTAAATAGGTCGTAAACCTTATCCGGAAGCATCTCCATTGGGATGTCCACATCCATAAACGAATCGTACCAAAGAACGGTTTCTACATGATCGATTCCTCTTATTTTTTCAGCTAAGGCACTTACGTCTTTATTGTTCATTCCTTCCACAACCACGAAGGAAAAAGCGCCCTTACCGAAATCTTCCATCAATATATCCTGGCCCTTAACGGTATCCATGGTCTTTGGAAGATAGGTAAGCATATCGTAATTGATTCTTGTATGAAGCATTCCGTATAAACAAGGGATCATTAAAGAAATTGCCACGATCAATATGATTACACGGGATTTAACTACTCCTTTTGCAAATTTCATAGTTCTCTGTACACTCCTTCCAAAACATCTTTCTTTTGATGTTTTATAATCTTTACAGCTGTTAAAACTGTAGCTAAATTCATAACTCCTTCAGCCATTAAAGCAATGCCGATAAGTCTCATTATCACAATGCTTCCTTCTGACGGATTGAATAAAAGAAGGGCTCCGAATACTCCGGCAACTATTGCCAAAGAAAGAATCAGCCACCATTTATGAATTCCGAATTCTTTTGCATCCATGGACATCTGAATTTTAAATAGTCCGTCCGACAAAATGAGAATCCCGATTGCCATGCAAAGAAACTCTAAGAATCTATCAGGCCTTGCTATTGTTGCGATTCCTACAAGTGTTATAAGCACTCCGAAGGCTAAGTCATATTGAAAGGCAAGTCTGAATAAGTCTTTTGAAAAATATCCGATAACTTTTATTACTCCAAAAAGAATCATCGCTACGCCAAGCACATTGGCAAAAGCATTTCCGAGTGTCTTTGGAAATATCAAAAGAAACAGGCCCATCAAAAACAAAACTAAAGACAAAACGATGTAACCTGTCTTTGCCGTTCTCATGGGAAGTATGTTTCTGAATGTTTCTTTGTTCATATAGATTTACACCTCCTTAAATCCGATTAGCTTCTTTCTACACTGACACAATACTCCCTTACCGGGCCTATAAAAATGGGCAAAAAATAAGCCTGCGTTCGAAATTCGAACACAGACTTTTAATTATCCAAAATTTAGGCAAACGCACTTAAGTGTCTAGTTTTTGCTTCTTTCAATTATCATTTCGGGGATTCCCTTACAAAGTTCGCACACCCTCTTAATATCCGCGGGGCGTTCTTCGCTCATACCGGTGCTTAACCAATCATACACAAGGCCAAACAAGCTGCAGGATATCACTCTTATGGCAAGTTCTTTATCATCCAAAGAAACATTTGCATCTTTAAAAGCAACTTCCAAATATCTTCCCACCACGTGTTTGCAAAGGCGCATGGTGTACTGCTCATACATATCCCTGTTTACGGAATTGTATATATGAAAAACAGCCATTTTATTTTGAATGGCAAACTGCGTTGCCACTTCAACGCCCTTTTCCAAAGACTCAATCTCCGGAAACTCCTTTATTATTTCTTCTGCCTGCTCGGTAATAATTGTTTCAAGCAAAGCGGGAATATCCTGAAAATGATAGTAAAATGAATTTCTGTTTATGCCGCAATCTTCCACTATATCTTTAACGCTTAT
>JAILCK010000261.1 GCA_024680435.1 Lachnospiraceae bacterium | reverse complement strand
AAGGTTTCTTTAGTCATAGTGGCAGAGTACATTTCTCTTGCTCTGTCCACAAGATTGTGAGCTTCGTCTATTAAGAAAATATATTTTCCGCTTTTTGTTTCATCGGAAAAGAACCTTTGAAGCTTTGCATGAGGGTCAAAGGCGTAATTGTAGTCTCCGATAATAACATCGCAAAATAGGCTTACATCAAGGCTTAGCTCAAAGGGGCAAACCTTATATTCTTCCGCGTATCTTAAAACAGTCTCTGAGTCTATTGTGGATTCGGTTGTAACAAGCTTATATATACAATCATTAATCCTGTCAAAATGGCCCTTAGCATAGGGGCAGCTTTCGGGATTACAATCAGTTTTTTCTAAAGGGCAAATCTTTTCTTTGGCGGTGATTATAACGCTTTTAACCTTTAAGCCGTCCTTTTTCATGGCTTCAACCGCATTCATTGCAACGGTTCTTGTGATGGTTTTAGCCGTTAAATAAAAGATTTTTTCACTCATTTCCTGCCCCAATGCCTGAATGGCCGGATACATTGTGGAAATGGTTTTACCTACTCCCGTGGGAGCTTGAAGAAACAATTTCTTTTTATGGAAAATAGTGTAATAGACCTGACGCACAAGCTCATCCTGGCCGCGTCTGTATTCAAAGGGGAAAGGAAGGCCCTTAATGCTTTTGTTTCTTTCTTCCTTTAAAGAAGCTTCAAGCCTGGCCCATTTTACGTACTCATGAAGCACTGATGATGTAAATGAAAGAAGCTCTTCTTTTAAAAATGTGTAGTTAAAATATTTGATTTCTTCCGTATCGATATTAACGTATGAAAGACGCACATTGACTGCCGGTAAGTCCTCTTTTTCGGCTATCATGTAAGCGTAGAATTTTGCCTGTGCAAGATGTAAAGGCTTAGATTCTTTGTATTGCATTATATCGGCGTAGGAAGTCTTTATTTCATCAACGGTTACGCCGTTTACATTTCTTATTATTCCGTCGGCTCTACCCTCGACGGATATTTCCACGTCATCTTCGACGTAGGAGTAAGATAACTCCACTTCAGGGCTATAATCGGAGCCCGCACGCTTTTGAAGCATTCTGTGAATGCGTGCCCCCTCTGCCATTGCGTCCTCTGAGAAAGTGCCGAAGCGATTGTCAATATCGCCTTCTCTTAATATGAATTCTATTAAGTTACGGACACTTATGCGGACATTAATCATGAAATGAAAAAAACTCCCTTTCTTATGTTCAATCTTAGCAAACATAAGTTTGGGAGTCAATCTATTAATGCCACTATTCTAACAAGCCATTGAATGCGCTTTTAAATACTGTTCAAAATCGGGATTGTAGCCATCGTATGTAACTGTAAGCACACTTGTCAAATCAAGGCCATATACGCCTACAATTGATTTTGCATCAACACAGTAGCGGTTGTAGCTTGCAACATCGATGTCAAAATCACAAGCAGATGCAACATTAACAAATTCTTTTACCATTGAGGGTGTTAAACTGATTTTTGCCTGCATATATACCTCCTATGCCAAAACCTATCAACCTTTTCCTCAAAAGCCCTTCTACTGTGTAAGAGTTTACATGAATGGAAAATAAATATGAATATACAAATCTTACAAAATTTGTGAAACCGCTTTCACAATTCTGTCATATGGGCCCAAATTGGTGTCAGAATTGTCAGTTTTCTTGTTTTTATCGCCTTTTTTGTGCTCTTAATTTAAACAATTTTTTAATTACTCGGTGGTAAACTCTCTCTAAGTTTTGTAAAGTGGGAGTTTATATGGCGGAAAATATCATTGAGTTAACCCCGGAGGTTATCAAAGAGTTTTTTAAAACTTATAAAACCCATGTCAACAAAGTGAATGCTTTCGGCGAATTTATCTACACCGAAAAAGATCGAAACTCATGGATTATGGGCTACATGGCTCGTTCAAACGCCATACGTGAAGCATACGTTGAAAACACCCGCATAGGCGGATACTTTGACTTATACTTCTCCGGTAAGCTTGAGCTTGACCTTGATTCGGCAATTGCTATTTTCGACGAACTCATGAATCTTGACATTTCAGTCTACGACGACGCCTTCTACGCCGTCGGTTTTTGCAATGCCTTAATAGATTATTTTAAAGAAAGAAGCGACTTAGAACGCCTTCTTAGGCTCTATGAGCGACTTGGCCTCGAGGCCGTAATTGCCTGCAAAATGGGCTCAAAGGAATACGCTAAGGTAGCCTACGATACCTTTTTAAAAATCATCGCCCACAGGGATAAGTATGCTTCATTTGAAGATTTTAAGGTAAGAAGAACCTTTTTTAGAGCATATCTAAACATAATCACCCACATGCCCGCTTTAAACGTTATTTCAATCGATAAGGCCCTAACCTTTTTAAACGAGGCAGTGGATTTTTATGAATCTTCAAAGGTTCAGGACATTGATTCCGACAATGACGAGTTAAAAGAAACCATCTTCAATTGCAAAAAAAGCCTTCTTATTCATGAGGCTCTGATAACAGATGCAAAAGATGAAACCATTCGCGAATTCTGTAAGCTTGCACGCCTTGTGTATCACGAGGAATGTAACATGTTGCAAAATGAAATGAATATTTCTTCCGAAACCTTGCTTGCAAACTACAGAGCATTGGTTTTGGAAAGGCGCTGTACATACACGGATGCCGTTGAATATTTAATGGCATATTACCGTTTGAGGAAAGAAAAGAACCTTCTTCACTTGTCACAAGAAGGCCCTGCACTTTGCAACGAGTTCCTTTCTCAGACAAGGCTTTGTGAATCTCTTATTTTTGACTGGCTTAAAAATCCAAAGGTTTCCGAAGACTTAAGATTAAGCTTTACAAGAATTTTGATTGAGGGAGAAAATGAATACTTTAACAAAGTAGGAAACACCTATCACACAGCCCAGGTTAACCTCTGCATGACTGACTGGTGTTTTAAAACTTTAAATCTTTTAGAAAATGTAGGGCAAAAAGAAAAAGCGCTTATAAACGTTATCTTAAAGCGCCAGATTCAGACCTTCTTTCATTCATACATGGTGGCAAAGCTTTCAACCATG
>JAILCK010000252.1 GCA_024680435.1 Lachnospiraceae bacterium | reverse complement strand
CCTTTGATTCTTTGTACGGAAGAAGATGTGGAAGGAGCCCACGGAGCACAGATAGGAAGCCTTACGGATGAAACACTTCTTTACTTTGCCCAAAGAGGCTTAAACAAAGAACAGGCTGAAAAGATGATTTCTTTGGGAAGCTTTAACCGTCTTATTAAAATGATTGATGATGAAGAAATAAAAGAAAGCACAACCAAACTTGTGTCGGAGGTATTATAGATGTCCTCAAATGCTTTAAGGGAGGATTTTCCTTTACTAAATTCCGAAAAAACCATATATCTTGATAACGCTGCCACTTCTCAAAAGCCAAGCAGCGTTATAGAGGCTGAAAGGAATTTTTATTTAAATCAAAACGCAAATCCTTTGAGAGGTTTTTATCCTTTGAGCTTAGAAGCCACAAAGGCTTATGAGGATGCAAGAAGGAAGGTTGCAAGCTTTATTAATGCAAAAAACGCTCAAGAGATAGTTTTTACAAGGAATACCACAGAAAGCCTGAATTTAGTGGCTTATTCTTACGGATTATCCTTTATAAAGCCCGGGGATGAAATAGTAGTCTCGATTTTAGAGCATCATTCAAACATGCTTCCCTGGAGAATGGTGGCAGAAAAGACTAAAGCTAAATTAAAGTATTTATTCTGCGATGAAAATGGATTAATTACCGATGAAACCATTAATGAAGTAATCACAAAAGACACTAAGCTTGTGGCAATAGGTCAGGTTTCAAACGTACTTGGATGTAAAAATCCCGTTGAAAAGGTGATTAAAAAGGTTCATGAAAACGGAGGCGTAGCCGTAATTGATGCGGCTCAGTCAGCCCCTCACATACCTATTAACGTTCAAAGTCTTGATGCAGACTTCCTTGCCTTTTCGGGGCATAAGCTCTTAGGCCCTATGGGAATCGGTGTTTTATATGTTAAAGAAAACATACTTAAAAAGATGCCTCCCTTTTTAACAGGGGGTGAAATGATAGAGTCTGTAACCATAGAAAAGGTAACCTATGCAGAAGGCCCTCAGAAGTTTGAAGCGGGAACCGTTAATGCAGCAGGGGCCGTTGGCCTTAAAGCAGCCATCGATTACATTGAAAGCATCGGATTTGATGAAATCAGTAAAAAAGAAGACAGCCTAACCAAACGGGCGATAGATAAGCTTGGCGCCCTTCCTCATGTGCACATTTTAGGAGATAAAGATTATAAGAATCATCACGGAATAGTTTCTTTTACCATTGATAACGTACATCCCCACGATGTTTCGGAAATTCTTTCTTCAGAGGGAATATGTGTAAGAGCGGGCCACCACTGTGCTCAGCCTTTGCTTAAGCATTTAGGTGTGAATTCCTGCACAAGAGCAAGCTTCATGTTTTATAACACCGAAGAAGAAATAGATGCTTTTGTTTTAAGCGTTTCAAAAATAAGGGAGAAAATGGGCTATGGAAAATAGAAATTTTTATAACGAAATACTTACAGAGCATAACATTAGCCCTCTTCATAAGCATGAAATTGAAAATCCCGATATCGTGCTTGAAGGCGTAAACCCAAGCTGCGGAGACGACATTTTCTTAAAGCTAAAGGTTAAGGACGGAGTGATAGAAGACGGTGGCTTTGTGGGAGACGGATGCGCCATTTCTCAGGCTTCTGCAGATATAATGCTTGATCAGATTATAGGGATGAAGGCAGAAGACGCCCTTAAAATGGGAGAAATCTTTATGAAAATGATTAAGGGAGAGGCTACGGAAGAAGAGATTGAAAGCCTTGATGAAGCCTCCGCTTTAAGAGATATTGCCCATATGCCGGCAAGAGTTAAGTGCGCGGTTTTAGCCTGGCACACCTTAAAAGAAGCCCTTGGGGTAGACTACTAGTTTATGAAACGTTAATTTAATTTATCTATCATATTTATAGTGTTTATTATACTTACTTAAGTAAGAGGGGATAAATATGACAGATGAAGTTTTAAAAGAAAAAGTTAAATACAAAAACCCCTTAAGCAGGCATGTTCTATGGATGTGTCTGTTTTTCACTGTGGTTTTATGCGTGATAATGGGCATCATCGGTTTCTTTGTGTTTGAAAAGCAAATGATGGGTCAGTACGAGCTAAACCTAACGGATGTGCTGGAACTTACCATATCTCAAATTGATGTGGATGATTTGGATGAGTGCATCAAGACTCAGACAAAATCAGAAAAGTTTGAAGCCTTGACTGAGTTTATGAACGATGTAAGAGAGCACTATGAGCTTGATCATCTTGTAATCTCAAAGCCTATTTTGGAAGGCGATACCTACGATGTAATGCAGGTGGTATCGGGGCTAAATGAAGCAGAAAGAAACGGGGCCCTTTTAAACGACATTCCGGTGCCCCAGCTTGGAGACCGATTCGGAGCCATGATGCCTCCGGAGCTTCTTCCTGTTTTGTACCATAACTTTTATCAGGCCACCGAAATAGTATATACAAAGGGAACCACGGATTTTGGAGCAACATATTCAGCCTCAAAAACAATTAGAAACGATAAGGGAGAACCCGTAGCGCAGATTTCTGCCGGACTATCTTTAGCATATATAGAAAGCGCAGAAACTGAGTTTGTAAAGATAATATTACTTGCGGGAATCGTGCTTTGCATTGCATTTATAACCTTTATGCTTATATGGCTTAGAAGAAGGATAATCGATCCTTTAAGTGCCATTGAAGCTGCAGCAAGTGAGTTTGAAGAAAAGAGCCACAATCAAAAAGACCCTGACGTACTTGTTATGGACATTCCCGAAATTCACACGGGAGACGAGCTTGAATCTTTATCAAATACTTTATCTTCCATGTCTTTAAACATGAGAAATTACGTTGAAAACCTTCTTGAATCATCAAGGCAGGTTTCGAACTTAAAAAAGGATTTGGTGGATTCAAAGAAAAAGGCCATGCAGTTTAGCGAAATGGCAACAAAGGATGCACTCACAGGCATCAGAAACAAAACGGCCTATGACAAAGAAGTAGAAAAGATTGTAGCCGATATGCAGTCAGGAAACGACAAATTCGGTGTTGTGATGGTAGACTTAAACTACCTTAAGAAAATAAACGACGAGCACGGCCACGAAAAGGGCAACATCGCAATCCAAAATCTTTGCAAGCTTGTCTGTACTGTATTTGATCATTCTCCTGTATTTAGAATCGGGGGCGATGAATTTGTGGCAATCCTAAGAGGAGAAGACTACAAAAACATTAACTTCCTAATCGACGTCTTTAACAACAAATTAGACGACCTCCAAGCCGATGCCACCCTCAAACCTTGGGACAAAACTTCCGCAGCCATAGGTTACGCTCTCTTTGACGGCGCCCTTGACTTAACCTACGACGACGTATTCAAACGGGCCGATGCCGCGATGTATGAACGCAAGAAAGCCATGAAAGCAACCCGAACAGATTAAACATAAGCCCCCACACATGTGGGGGCTTTGATTTTTGATGGGGCGCCCCAATTGATTTTTTCTACCTAATATTTGATAATAGTTTTTGTATGAGAAAGATAATTGATGTTTTCAAAAATCATAGGGCCATATTTTTACTTCCTGCTGTAACGGTACTTTTTGCGGTGCTGTTTTCGGTTTACATAACATTGAACACCGGGGAGAAGGCGGAGCCGGAACTTGTGGTGGTGTCGCCACATCCCACGGCGTTTATGATTCCTCTTATAAAGGAATTTGAGAATGAGACGGGGATAAAGACCGAGGTTATAAGC
>JAILCK010000249.1 GCA_024680435.1 Lachnospiraceae bacterium | reverse complement strand
GGTCATCATCAGGGCGTTATCGCAATAAGCGCAGCTTATGAATATTCTGAAATGGAGGACATTTTTAATCTTGCAAAAGAAAAGAACGAGCCTCCTTTCATAATCTTACTAGATAACATAGAAGACCCTCACAACTTAGGTGCGATAATAAGAACCGCAAACCTTGTGGGAGCACACGGAGTTATTATTCCTAAGAACAGAGCGGTAGGCCTTACACCTACAGTAGCAAGAACATCAGCAGGTGCCATCAACTATACACCAGTTGTAAAGGTAACAAACCTCTCTCAGACAATCGAAGAATTAAAGAAAAAAGGACTTTGGTTTGTTTGTGCCGATATGGACGGAGACTTAATGTACGACCTTAACTTAACGGGCCCCATCGGACTTGTAATCGGTAACGAAGGTGAAGGCGTAGGCCGTTTGGTTAAAGAAAAATGCGACTATGTGGCAAAGATTCCCATGAAGGGAGATATAGATTCTTTAAACGCATCTGTAGCTATGGGAGTAATGAGCTTTGAAATTGCAAGACAGAGACTTAAAAAGTAAATACGAAGGTGTCACCGACGAGGAGCTTATTTTAAGGCTTCACGAGGGAGAAGAAGGGGTCACCGAGTATATCTTAAATAAATATAAGAACCTGGTAAGAAGCAAGGCAAAGTCAATGTACATATTGGGTGCCGATTCTGAGGACCTTATTCAGGAAGGCATGATTGGCTTATTTAAAGCCATGCGAGACTATGACTACGGCCGTGACGCTAGCTTCCTAACTTTTGCAGATCTTTGCATATCAAGGCAAATGTACACAGCAGTCACAGCTTCCGGAAGAAAGAAGCACATGCCTCTAAACACTTATATTTCTTTAAGCAGCAAGGACGATTCAAACGATGAAGAGTCCGGAAGGTTTTCTTTGGAAGAAACCTTGGTCTTTGATTCAGACAATCCCGAAAGGATTGTAATTGACAGAGAAAACGTGGAAGATATAGAGCACTTTATAGACACAGAGCTTTCTTCCTTTGAAAAAGAAGTTTTGGACCTGTATTTAACAGGCATGAGCTACACGAGTATTGCAAAGGTCTTATCAAAAGATGAAAAGTCTACTGATAACGCTCTTCAAAGAGCAAAAAGTAAGTTAAAAAAGAAACTTTCAAAATAAATCCTAAGGGGGAGAAAACATGAATTTAGACAATATTTTGGATGCTATCGAAGATACCACCGCCAAGGCGATTTCTAAGGGCCGCACCACAAAAGAGGTTATCAAATTAAAGACCGAAGTTAAAGCCTGCGAAGAGCTCATAAACAGCCTATACGCAAGCATCGGAAGAAAATACTTCGAAATGCACAAAGAAGACGGCGGAGACGAGGAGTTTACAAAGAAAATCACTCAAATCAAAAACGCCAAGGCTGCAATCGAAGACCTAAATAAGAAAATTGAAGATATAAAGAATAACTAATGACTAAAGGGCCGTACATCACTGTACGGCCCTTTTTTGCTGTCCTCCCAAAATAAGTATGTTTTTATTTTAATAAGGGAGTTATATTCACTTGCTATAATCAGGTAGGATTGGAGGTTTTTTCCATGTATAAAAAACTGATAAAGTATATTGTTTTGTCTTTTATAATTACAGCACTTCTTACAGGATGTGCCAAAAAAGTCGATTCGGGCGCAGCAACAAAGGCGGAGACGCCGTCCGAAGGTTTAGCATCGGGAAATGTGTCATTAAGAGTATGGGGCTCTGAAGAAGATACTGAACTGGTAAACATCATAATTGAAAGCTTTAAGTCTGAGTATGCCGGTCAGGCAACCTTCAATATTACTTATGAACCACACAGTGAAGCAAACTGTAAAGATGATATCTTGGGCGATGTTCTTAATGCGCCTGATGTATTCACCTTTGCAGACGACCAGCTTATGGCGCTTGTGGCTTCAGGTGTGTTAAAAGAAGTTTCCGGTTCATCTGAGATATATGGCCGAAATCTTCAGGCATCCAGCGATGCCGCATCTATCGGAGGTAAGCTTTATGCGTATCCACTTACTGCCGATAACGGATATTTTCTTTTTTATAATAAAAAGTATGTAAGCGACACGGATGCAGAAACTATGGACGGCCTGTTGAAAGCAGCAGAAGCTTCCGGTAAGCAGGTGTTTATGGAAATGACTTCAGGCTGGTATTTGTATGCTTTCTTTGGCAATACGGATATGGAAATCGGCCTTAATGATGACGGCATCTCGACCTATTGTAACTGGAATGCTAAATACACCAACACTACAGGAGTGCAGGTGGCGGAGGGAATGCTTAGAATCGGCTCAAATCCCGCTTTTACAGCCACAAGCCCTGATGGCTTTGCGAAGGGAGCCGCAGAGGATTTGTATGTTGCAGGTGTGAGCGGAATCTGGGATGAAAGTGCGATTAAAGAAGCCTGGGGCAGTAATTATGCCGCAGCCAAACTTCCCACATACACAGTTGCGGGAAATCAGCTTCAGATGTCAAGCTACGCAGGATATAAGCTTGTGGGAGTTAATTCTTATTCCCCCAATGCAGAATGGGCAGCAAAATTTGCCGACTGGATGACCAATGAAAAGAATCAGACATTAAGATTTGAAATGAGAGGTCAGGGACCTTCAAATACAAAAGCCTCCGGCCAGGGTGCGGTGGCAGAGTCAAACGCAATTCAGGCATTGCAGGCGCAGGCGCCTTATTCAAGCTTACAAAGAGTAGGAGCCAAGTATTGGGATCCGTCGGGAGCTTTTGGAACAGAAATGAGTAACGGAAATCCTTCGGGTAAAGATCTGCAGGTTCTTCTTAATGAGATGGTCAAAGGGATAACGGACGAAGAAACCACAGGCGATCCGGTTGAAACAGAAGATAAATAGTTACCGTACTTACGGGTAAAGATTATGAACAGGAGCGCAAATATGAAGAAAAAAACAAGTATTCGTGCATTGATTATGGGGCCGGTTCTTCTTTTGGGAATAGTATCGATTCTTTCAAATATTATTGCAATGTCCAGTTTAAAAAAGGTTAATAATACCGCAACAAAGATTTCGGATGAGTATCTTGTGGCAATACTGGAGCTTGACACCATAGGCCGAACGGCAAAGGACGTGCATGCATTGGCACTTTCACATATTGTGGCTACGGATTTTGAAACCATGACTTCCGTAGTTAGTAAGATTGAAGCCACAGAAGAAGTATTGTATGAAGCAATCGTAGATTTTAAGAAATACAGCGATGAACCAATAGCGGCAAACTACGAAAATATGCTTTCCGATTACCAAAGTCTTAAGGATGCAGTAAGAGTTCTTCTTGCACAAAGTGCAAATCAAAAGACCAAGGATGCATATGCAACCGCAAACGGTGAGGTGGCAGAATGCGCAGAAAAACTGGATGAGGATATTGCTTCAATAATTTCGGCAATTAAGGAAAGCACTTCTGCCGAAAGAAATGCTTTGGCAGCAAACTTCAGGCTTGCCAATGTTTTAAGTATAACCGTAGTTATTATTAGTGCGGCAGCAGTTATTATAGCAATATTTGTGGTAATAAGATTTGTTATAAGACCTGTTATTAAGGCAGAATCCGAACTACAGGATATTGTCAGGGGAATTAATGACAGACAAGGTGACCTTACCAAGAGAATCTCCGTTAATTCAAGTGATGAAATCGGTGCACTTAGTAGCGGTATAAATGAGTTTATCGAGCGTTTGCAGTCAATCTTTAAGATGATTACCCACAACTCATCCTCCATGGATAAGGTGGTAACCGACGTGCTCGGAAGCGTGCAGACTTCCAATAACAGTGCAGCGGATCTGTCGGCACTTACAGAGGAACTTTCGGCCACAATGTCTGAAGTTGCAAACAGTGCGGGCACCATTAACAAGAATACCGAAGCAGTAAGAACAGAAGTTGATGAAATGGCTTCAAAGAGCCGTGAAATCAACGAGTACTCAAAGCACATGAAAGAACACGCAAACACCATGGAAGAAACCGCAAGAACCAATATGGAAGCAACCAACAACAAGGTTGAAGCTATTTTGGCAGACTTAAATCAGGCGATTTCCGACAGCGAAAGCGTAGATCAGGTTAACACCCTTACAGATGAAATAATGAGTATTGCCAGCAAGACAAATCTTCTTTCACTTAATGCTTCAATTGAAGCCGCAAGAGCGGGAGAGATGGGTAAAGGATTTGCGGTTGTTGCAGGAGAAATCGGTGTTCTTGCCGAAAACAGCCGTCAGACCGCAAGTAATATTCAACAGATTAACTCAATTGTCATAAACGCTGTGCACAACCTATCGGGCAGTGCCAATGACCTTGTTGATTATATGCAAAATTCTATTCTTCCGGAATTTGAAAGATTTGTAAAAGACGGTAAGGAATACAGAGATAACGCAAATTACATCGAATCGGTTATGACAAACTTTACTGAAAAGACCGAGGGCTTTAAAGACACATTCGATGAAATAGCAGAGTCCATAAGCAGCATAACCACTGCCATCGATGAAGGCGTAAAGGGTGTTTCTTCTGCCGCAGAAAGCACGCAGAATCTGGTATACGATATGGATAACATTACAAAGCGTATGGATGAAAATCAGCGTATTGCCGGAGAATTGGACGAAGAAACCGCTATATTTACAAAGATTTAAACTGTATTGAAGACTAAAGTGTAACATAAACCCTCCTTACCGAACAGTCGGTAGGGAGGGTTTTATGATGAAGTAAAGTTAACACATATTTCTATGCCCTTTCTTTTATGCCCATTTTATGGTATCATTTCACTGTTTTTGAAATGGAGAAATATTTATGGAAGAAAGAAAAAATCCTTTGGGAGAGCTTCC
>JAILCK010000245.1 GCA_024680435.1 Lachnospiraceae bacterium | reverse complement strand
AACATAATAAAAGTGATAAAAGAAGAATAAGAATGATATTTTAATGTAAAAGTAAAATGCTAAAGTATTAATCAGAAGGAGAAGGTAAATGGCTATGGATATAGAAAAGATACTTAAAACGTTAACGATTGATGAAAAGATAAGTTTACTTTCGGGAGATGGGGACTGGCACACTTCTAACTGTAACGGTAAGGTGCCTGCTATTATGATGACCGACGGCCCTCACGGTTTAAGAAAAGTGGAGAGCGAAAAGGTGGGGGATATTACGGGCTCTAATCCGGCAACCTGCTTTCCTACTGCAAGTGCTGTTGCCTGTAGCTGGGATCCGAAAGTAGCAAAAAAAATGGCTAATGCCATAGCAAATGAAGCAAAGAGAGAAAATGTTTCTATCGTGCTTGGATGTGGCACAAACATAAAGCGTTCTCCTTTGTGCGGAAGAAATTTTGAATACTTTAGTGAAGACCCTTTCTTGGCGGGCAAGATGGCAGCCTCTTATATTAAAGAAGTTGAGAGCGAGGGGGTTGGAACAAGCTTAAAGCACTTTGCCGCAAACTCCCAGGAAACAAGAAGAATGACATCAAACAGTCAGGTGGATGAAAGAGCGTTAAGAGAAATCTATTTACCTGCTTTTGAAGAGGCTGTTAAGGAAGGAAAGCCTCAGACTGTAATGTGTTCATATAACAGAATAAACGGAGAATTCGGTTCAAGAAACAAGCACTTACTTACAGATATATTGAGAAAAGAGTGGGGATTTGACGGAGGTGTCGTCTCTGACTGGGGCGCAACAAATGACGTTGTTAACTGCTACAGAAACGGACTTACTTTGGAAATGCCGGATTGTAAAGGGTATCATAAAAAGGTTTTAAAGAAGGCATATGAGAAAGGTGAAATATCTGATGAAGAGTTAAACACTTGGGCAGGAAATGTTTTAAGGTGCTTTTCTTCATTAAGCGAAGTTAAGCCGGAAGTAAAGTCATTTTCTTTTGAAGAGCATGAAACAATTGCAAGAGAAATTGAGGATGAGTGCGCTGTTTTACTTAAAAACGAAAATGTGCTTCCGATTGAGAAAGACAAGAAACTTATAATTATTGGTGACATGGCTGTCAATATGAGATTCCAAGGAGGCGGAAGCAGCCATATAAATCCTACTCATAAACCTAACGCGGTTAGAGCATTTGAAGAAGAGGGATTCTTTGCAACTTATATTAAAGGCTACCTAAATGAAAGCGACGCTATAGATAAAAAGCTTGAAGACAGTGCTGTTGAATCCTTAAGAGATGCCTATGAAAAGGGAAACACAAAGGTTTTATTCTTTATAGGCCTTACAGACAGCTATGAAGGGGAAGGATATGACAGAAAGAATATTAACCTTCCAAACAATCAGGTTCACCTGTTAGAAAGAGTGTCTAAGCTTGTGGACAAAAAGGACTTAGCAGCCATCTCCTTTGGCGGAGCGCCTATGGACTTTTATTTTGACACAAATGTCGGAGCGCTTCTTCATATGTATCTTGGGGGACAGGCAGTAGATAAAGCTATTGTAGATCTGGTAAGCGGTAAGGTAAATCCTTCAGGAAAGCTTGCAGAGACTATGCCATATTCTGTAAGTGACACTCCTGCCTACAGATATTTTGGGCTTGATAATGACGATGTAGAGTATAGAGAAAGCATATTTGTGGGCTACAGATATTATGAAACATTTAATGTGCCTGTAAAGTATCCATTCGGATACGGCCTTTCTTACACAAATTTTGAGTACTCCGATTTAAAGGTTAATGAAAGCTTTGAAGGTGGAGAACTTTCGGTTTCTTTTAAGGTAAAGAATGTAGGAGAAAAGCCGGGAAAAGAAGTGGCAGAGCTTTATGTCATAAATCCTAGAGAAAACTTTATTAGAAGCGCTATAGAGCTTAAAGGCTTTAAAAAGGTATATCTTAACCCCGGAGAAGAAAAAGAGGTTGAAATAAAGCTTTCAGAGCGTTCATTTAGCGTGTTTGACGTATCGACTAATAAGTTTAGCGTTATTGAAGGCGAATACGAAATAGCGGTCGGAAGAAATATAAAAGATCTTTTACTAAAAGCTAAAGTAAGCGTTGAGGGCGAAAAATATTTTAGGGATGAAAAGAAACTCTTTCCCGATTACTTTAAAGAACAGAAACATGGGCTTGAAATATCGAAGGAGCAATTTGAAGCTTTATACGGAAGGCCCCTTGGAAATGATAAGGAAAGAAAGCGCGGAGATTACACGATTTGCTGTTCCTTTGATGACGTTACAAGAAAATCCTTATTTGGGCTGATAATACGCGGAGTGGTTTCTTTGGTCATTAAGTTAATGTTTAAGGGAAAGCCAAAGAATTCCCCTGAAATGAAGATGGTTAGGATGGGACTTTTTGAAGGAAATCTTGAGGGGTTAATTTCTGTAAGCGGTGGAGCAATCTCTCCTAAGCTTGCAAATATGCTTGTTTACAATGCAAACAGAGAGTATTTAAAAGCATTCAAAACTATATTTGAAAAGTAGGTGAGGGTATGGAAAAGCTTGATAACAGAACTAAATGGACCTATTGTATAGGGGCTACGGGAAGGGACATGGCCTATACGCTTGTGAGCATGTTTTTGCTTACCTATATTCAGTACAC
>JAILCK010000151.1 GCA_024680435.1 Lachnospiraceae bacterium | reverse complement strand
AAAAGGCTTCAGAAGAATTCTTTAATGAGCTAAAAGAAAGGGGTTAACATGAGTAGACAAAGAAAAAACAGGGTAAGCCTGGCACTTGCCATTTGCCTTATCATCGCCGTATTATCAATGGTTTTTGCAAATCTTATCCAAACTGATTTTGGAAAGGTTGACGTCGTGACGGCGGCTTTCAGAGTGGGAGATGGTAGCGACGCCTACGACATCACCTACAAAATGTACATTCCAAGTGATGCGGATGAATCAAATCCGAGGCCCGCGCTTTTGTGCCTCCACGGATATCAAAATGACAAAGAAACCTCCGCGGCATACGCCATGGAAGCTGCAAGGAGAGGCATTGTGGCGGTTTGTATCGATGAATTCGGCCACGGCTCAAACGAGCGCTCCATGAAATACAGAGGCTTCACCACCTACAAGGTGCAGGGGGTAAGCGCTGACGGCAAAGAAACCACTGTTAAAACAAAATTAAGCGGTCCCGACAGGTTTCTTTTGATGATGAACTTTTCAACCCTTTCTTTCTTTGAAGGTGAGGCATTTTCAGTTAACGAAGGCGTGAATGTAAGCCTTGATGCCGATAAAGACGGCGTGGTTGACAGCTCCATGGGAGGAATCGCCGCATTTAACTGGCTTAAGACAATTCCTTTTGTGGATGCAGAAAACATCGCAATTACCGGACATTCCATGGGCACCTGGGCAGCATGGAGTGTGGCGGCTGCATGTCAGGATCATAAGGCGGTTATTCTTCAATGCGGAGAAGTCTTTGGAGATAACATGTTTGACGAAGAAAATGTTGAGTTTCACAACGTCCTTATGCTTCAGGCTAGATACGATGAATTTAACTATTTTAGAGATTATAGACAGGAAACCGTAAGCGACTCAATGCTTGACAGCGGCATAAGAGAGCAGTTCTTTACGGCTAATGGTAGGACAGACGGCGGAGCTCCTTTTAAGTGGAACACCACATACGGTGACTTTAACGACGGAACCGCAAGAAGAGTGGAGCTTTTAGAAACCAATCACCGTCTTACCACTCACAACAGACACGGCGTTGCGGCAGCAATGGATTGGCTTGTTTCGGCACTTGGGGTAAGCACTTCGGTTTCTTCTTACGATCAGGTATTTATCATTAAAGAAGTGCTTGTGATGATTGCCATGATTGCAGTGATGGTGGCGTTATGTCCATTCGTCCTTTTAGTTGGAAATAATAAATTCTTTGAGACTGTTTTCCTTGACAGAAACGAGTACGATCCGCCTGTTTATATGGCAAGAAAGACCTGGTGGAAGAATGCTTGGATTGCAGTGATTATTAGCGCAATCACCTATCCTTTCATGACTCAGTTAGGTCACGGTTTACTGCCGGTTCCCGAAAATGTATTCAGGATGACCATCGCTAACGGCTTTATGACATGGTATTTAACTCTTGCAATCATTTCTGTGATTATGATTTGTGTTTCAAGAGCGAGAAACAAAAAGAAGGGCATTAAGAATATTGATTATTATGACATGGGCCTTTCAAGATTTAAGAAAGCAGACAGGCTTGACTGGGCGCTTTTGATTAAGAGTTTCTTGATTGCAGTTATTGCGGTTGGATGTATGTATTTGCTTGTATGGCTTTTCCAGATCCTCTTTAAGCTTGACCTTCGCTTTATTTGGCCATTCTTTAAGACTTTCTCAATGGAAAGATTTATACAGTTCTTGGTTTACCTCATACCGTTTTCTTTCTTCTTTATTGTTAACGTGGGCTTTAAGCTCTTTGGCTATATGCGTCAAAAGCAGGCTCCCGGTGTGGGTAACTTCATTAAATGCTGGTTTGGAAACGTATTTGTGCTTCTTGGAGGCTTACTCCTTGTGACGCTTCTTGAGTACATTCCCTTCTTTATGGGCATGGGCCCCGGCGCCGATTTGTGCTTTGGCACCACCTTTGGAGGCCCCTTCATGTCGGCGCTTATACTTTTGATACCTCAGTTCGTTTTCTTTACCTTCCTTTCAACCTGGTTTGAAAGAAAGACGGGAAACGTCTACGTGGGAGCTTTCATTTCTTCAATGCTTGCGGTTTGGATTGTAACCGGCGGCTCGGCAATGTTCTAAGTTAGAGGAGAAGAAGATGAGTATTTCAGTATATATTGGGTTGATTGTATTGGGAATAGCTTTACAGGTTTGCTTTATGGCTACGGAGCTAAAGAAAAACTATACTCTTGCGGTTTTGCTTAAAGGCCTTGCATCCGCCTGCTTTGTGGCTCTTGGATGCTTAACTTCAAGGGGCGCGTTAGACGGCGTCTTTGCAAAGTACATTCTTTTCGGCCTTTTGTTTGGAATGGCAGGGGACATACTTCTTAACTTAAGGTTCTTATTTGAGAAGAAAGGAAACCTTGTATTTTTAGTAGGAATCCTGATTTTCCTTTTAGGCCATGTGATGTATCTAATCGCAATCCTTCCATTTGCAGAGAATAAATGGCTTGGATTCTTAATCGGTGCTTGCTTAACGGCTTTGACTCTTTGGCAAATCTTTAAGCGCATTACCGCAAAGCCTGCCTTTAAGATATTCGGCGTCTTTTACATCGGCGCCATTGTGATAATGACGACATTTGCCTGCATGAATTTGATTTCAGGTTTTGGAATTCGAAACCTGGTGTTCTTCGTAGGGGCTTTACTGTTTCTTGCAAGCGACATAGTG
>JAILCK010000149.1 GCA_024680435.1 Lachnospiraceae bacterium | reverse complement strand
GAAGGCAATTCCCAATTTACTCTTTAAAAAGTCTTCCTTCTTCCCGTAAAACACTTCGTTTCCTATGTAAAGAATCTTATTGGCGTACTCCAAAACATTCTCTATATCATGAGATATCATTACTATTGCTGTCTTATCTTCTTGGTTTATCTTAGATATCATTCGGTACAAATCTTTTTGAGCCAGGGGATCAAGCCCTGTAACAGGCTCATCAAGAAGTAAGAGCCTTTCACACGCGCACATGGCCCTTGCAAGCAAAACTTTTTGTCTTTGACCTCCGGAGAGGGTTGAAAATAGTTTTTTCCTTAAGGGTAAAATATTCATTTTTTCAATATATCTTGCAGCCAGTTCTTTTTCTTTTTTAGAGTAAAAGAACCTCTTTGAAAGTCTGCCTTGAAAACCGGATAAAATGATTTCATCAACCGAAGCAGGGAAAATTGCACTGCTTTCGCTTTGTTGCGGAAGATATCCCACTTCGTTTTGATTTAATTCATTCCCCTTTATGATTTTCCCTTTAATTGGAGGAATAAGACCAAGGATGGTTTTAACAAGGGTACTCTTACCCGAGCCGTTTTCCCCAACTATGCAAAGATAGTCACCTTTTTCAACTTCAAAAGAAATGTTATCGCAAACCGATACTCCCCTATATCCTACAGAAAGATTGCTTGCTTTAATAAGTGCCATAATGTCTCCTATAAATCTTACTGAGCCAAAGCTTCCTTTAATACTTCAAGATTTGACTTAACTACACCAATATATGTTTCTCCGTCACTTACATCTTTAGCTGTTACAGACTGCATGGAATCCAAAACAAATATTTTAGCGTCTTTACCTTTACTGTTTTCTATAATTGTCTTTGCAATGCTTCCGTCTGAGCTTTCGATTGTAAATATCGCCTTTAAACCAAGTTCATCAACCTTATTTGCAAGGAAGGTAATTGTTTCAAATGATGCTTCTGTTTCGGCTGAGCAGCCTACAAACGCTGCATAGTATTTAATTCCGTAATCATCAACCATGTATCTGAAGGGGAATCTGTCTCCAAAAAGAATGGTCTGAGTATTTTCAAGTGTCTTAGCATATTCAGCGTCTACTTCATCCAAAACAGCAACGTAATCAGCGGCATTCTTTTCATAATCAGCTTTGTTTTCTTCATCAATAGAAGAAATTTGTGCTGCAAGATCATTTACAAGTGTTTTAGCGCATCTTACTGAAAGCCAAACATGTTCATCATATTCAGGGCCTTCTTCATGCTCATGGTCATGATCGTGCTCTTCTTCAGCTTCTTCATCATGGTCATGTTCTTCATCAGCATCCTCGTCGTGATCGTGGTCATGTTCTTCTTCCTGCATGCCTTCAACGACTTCTTCTTCCTTAACGGTATCCTTTAACACTTCCATTAAGTTTACGCTTACCTGATCTTTGTTAACGGCATTTGCCAAAGCATCTTCCACCCATTCATCGGATTCACCGCCAACATAAACAAACATATCGGCATTTGAAACCTTAGTGATGTCTTCTACAGTGGGCTGATAACTGTGAAGATCTGCACCGCTGTCAAGTAAAAGGGTTACATCAAATCTATCTTCATGACCCTTAATAATCTCTCTTACCCAGTCATATTCAGGGAAAATGGTTGTTACAATAGTAATCTTTTCTTCCAAAGCAGGTTCTTCAATGTTTTCTTCTACAGCATCTGCAGTGGGAGCGCTTTCCTCACTTGTAACGTTACTTACTACATCAACTTTCTTTTCTCCACAACCTGTTAAGGCAGCAACCATAAGTGATGCGGCGGCTACCAACGCAAATATTTTCTTTTTCATAAATTTATCTCCTTAGTTTTTTTTTGCACGAAAAACAGACCTGTATAAACAGGCTACAAAGGATTAATTCATGAATCGATTCGTATTTTTTGAGAAACTAAAGAAAAGGGTACAAAGAACTGCCCCTTAAAAGCATCAATACTCTTTACGAATACATGCTTTAAAAAGATGCACGCAAAAGTAAAGGCAACACAAAGTCCCAAAGCATCAATTGCTTCATGAGCGGCTTCAATTTCTTCGCACACGTGACAATGTACGCCTGAGCAGTCATGCTTTGCTTCTACGGCAATGAAAACATTAGAAAGGATTAACAAACAAACGATAAACAAACCAAACGCCAGTGATAATAAATTACGTTTCTTCATCATTTTCCTCCTTTCATTTCATTCGAATTGATATTATATCAAGTCATACAGATATGTAAAGAAAAAATTTTCTAAAAAATTTTTTACGGTTAATTTTCTGTTAACGAGGTATCTGTATATTTTAACCATACCCCATAACCCCAATGTACCATTCTCAATAACAGGAGAGCTATCAGTATCTGGTAGCTCTCTTGTTATATGCATCTATTTAATTATAAAAGGCTTTCTAAAGTCTTTAAATCTTCATCGGTAGTGGACCAGCTTGTGGCAAATCTTATTACCGTGTTATTATCATCGTACTTTTCCCATACGCTAAAAATAACTTCTTTTTCAAGTTCTTTAAGTTTTTTATTATTTACGATAATAAACTGCTGATTGGTGGGTGAATCTACAAAAAGCTTATATCCTTTTCTTTGAACCATTTCTTTTAAGTACTTTGCTTTATCAATTGCATACTTACCGATTTTTGAATATAAGTTATCTGTAAACAAGGCATCAAATTGAACGCCCATTACTCTTCCCTTTGCAAGCATGGCTCCGTGTTGCTTTGTAAGTGTCACAAAACGTTTGGGGGCATTTTTATGAGTAAACACCACTGCCTCACCCAAAAGAGTGCCGCACTTTGTGCCACCGATATAAAACACATCACAAAGCTT
>JAILCK010000147.1 GCA_024680435.1 Lachnospiraceae bacterium | reverse complement strand
ATGCCAGAAATACATTATAAAAGGCGTTGCTGCCGGAGCCGTAAAAGGCTAAGAGGAACTTTTAGTGAACAAAATCATCACAAAATCATATACACAATTTAACGAAGAAGAAAACTTTCTAAGCGAAACTTTGTTTCACAATGCAAATGGATACATAGGTGTAAGAGGCTCTTTGGAAGAAGGCGTAAAGAACGGCGTTGACACCATGAGAGGCACCTACATTAACGGGTTTTACGACATTATCCCCATGAAGCAGGCAGAGATGCTTTGTAACTTTGTGGATAAAAAAGAAACCATGCTTAATGTGGCTGATACCATGTCCATAAGCTGCATTGTGGACGGAGAATTGTTTGACTTAAATTCAGGGAAAGTAATAAGTCATAAAAGAACCCTTGATATGGAAAAGGGCATCACAAAGCGAGACATTGTCTGGGAATCTTCTACCGGAAAGCAGGTAGAAATAAATGTCACAAGAATGACAAGCTTTGAAATGTTATCCTTATTCTCAATTGAATATAAGGTAACTGCCCTAAACTTTTCGGGTGACATTAAGTTTATTTCAACCCACAATCCCGATGTTACCAATTATTCAAATCCAAAGGATCCGCGCCTTGCTTCCGAGAGCCTAAAAAACCTGGAAGTTAAAGACTTTTATTTGGATGGAAAAAGCAGCATTGCGATTTCTGAAACAAGCGTAAGCAAGCTAAGAATGTGCTCTTTGGTGCATAACTCTTTGTATGCGGAGGATAATTCCTTATTAAAGGTTGAAGTATCTGACATTATCGGCATGCAGGGCGTCTACACCGCCGGCGCAACCGTTAAAAAGGGCGGAAGCACAAGGCTTGTAAAGTTATCAATATTTGCGGATTCCGTAAGAAGTAAAGATTTATCGGGAAAAGTGTTAGGCGACCTTGAGACTATTTTGGAAAACGGGCTTGATCATTATTACAAAGCTCAGGAAAAGTACATGTCCGACTTTTGGACCAACTGCGAAATGGAAATTGACGGTGACTTAGATATGAACAGCGCGGTTTCTTTTAACATGTACGAGCTTTTGCAATCATCCGCCAAAGATTCCTTTGCTTCCATAGCAGCAAAAGGTATGAGCGGAGAAGGCTACGAAGGCCATTATTTCTGGGATACGGAAACCTTCATTATGCCCTTCTTTACGCTCACAAACCCGGATTTATCAAAGATGTTACTCAGATACCGTTATTCAACCTTAAGTAAGGCTAAAGAAAACGCGCGTCTTTTAGGCCATAAAAACGGAGCTTTGTTTCCTTGGCGCACAATAACCGGCAGAGAGTGCTCGGGATACTTTGTGTCGGGTAGCGCCGCATATCATATAAACGCAGACATTGCATATGCTTTTATAAATTATTACATCACAACCAGCGACCTTGATTTTATGAGAGAGGCCGGCATGGAAGTGCTTATGGAAACATCCCGCCTTTGGATGGATTTAGGATGCTACGATTCAAACGGAAACTTCTGCTTAAACGTTGTGACAGGGCCCGATGAATACACCTGCATGGTGAATAACAATTACTACACAAATGCTGCTGCAAAGTATAACTTAAATTGGGCCGTTAAAATGCATGACATTTTAAAAGAGGCAGGCTTTGCGGGGGAAATCGATAAAAAGCTAAGCATTACGGAAGATGAGCTTAAGTCCTTTAAAAAGGCTGCGGGGAAGATGCTTTTGTTATACGATTCAAAGCTTGGCATAAATCCTCAGGATGATTCGTTTTTAAATAAGCCCTTGTGGGATCTTGAAAATACGCCTAAAGAAAACTTTCCGCTTTTGCTTCACTATCACCCCTTGCATCTTTACAGATACCAGGTGTGTAAGCAGGCTGACACGGTTCTTTCTTATTTTATGTTTGAAAACGAGCAGCCAAGAGACGTGATGAAGAGAAGCTTTGAGTACTATGAAAAAATCACCACTCACGATTCTTCTTTATCAACTTGCGTGTTTTCCATTGTGGCGTCCCGTCTTGGCATGAAGGAAAAGGCTTATTCCTACTTTGGAGATTCAGCAAAGTTAGACCTTATGAACACTCACAACAACACAAAGCACGGCATCCACACTGCAAACATGGGAGGCTGCTACATGGCAATCGTTAACGGCTTCGCAGGGTTAAGAGTGCTTGAAGACGGCATTTCTTTAGCACCCTCTCTTCCTGATAGCTGGAACGGCTTTAGGTTTAAGCTTGTGTATAAAAAGAAACTAATCAAAGTAACGATAGACAAAGAAAAGGTTACGGTTGAGCTTTTGGAAGGAAGCAGCCAAAACATAAAGATTTTTTCAAAAGAGTATACATTGACTAAGGGTGAAAAAACCACAGTCAAAATGGAGGACTAAAATGATTACATCAGTGATTTTTGACCTTGACGGGGTAATCGTTTTTACGGATAAATACCATTATTTAGGCTGGAAGAAAATAGCCGACGAACTTGGCATTTACTTTGACGAAGAAATAAACAATAGATTAAGGGGCGTAAGCCGAATGGAATCTTTAGAAATCATTCTTGAAAGATATGAAGGAGCGCCTTTATCGGATGAAGAAAAGGTTAAGCTTGCAAATAGAAAGAACGAGTATTACCGTGAGCTTCTTAACAACATGACGCCTTTAGATGTTACGGATTCTGTAAGGCATACATTATCGGAGCTTAGAAAGAGGGGATATTTGTTATCCGTGGGCTCTTCAAGTAAAAATGCAAAGTTTATTTTGGAAAAAGTAGATTTAACGGATGCCTTTGATGCTATATCTGACGGCACAAACATTGATAACTCAAAGCCAAATCCCGAAGTGTTTGTAAAGGCCGCAAACTTTTTAAATATGCCCTGCAACAGATGCCTTGTGGTGGAAGATGCGGAGGCAGGCATTAAAGCCGCAAAAGCAGCGGGAATGGCAACAGTTGCAATAGGGGATGCCGCAAAGGCAAACATAGCGGACCATAACATAAACGAATTTTCCGATTTATTAAACATACTTCTGTAAGTACCTTACATAAAAAGAGAGAGCCTGAAAGCTTTCTCTTTTTTATTTTCTTTATATTTATAGTTTAGTAATTTTTTATAATTACTATATTGCATTATAGAATAGCAAGTGATACTATACTCAATGTAAGTGTTTTGTTTATATTTTTTTACTATGAAAGGAGACGGGAGTGAACGCACAATTTAAAAAAGGAGCCCTTGAGCTTTGCGTCCTGGCCATGCTTTTAGACGATGATAAATACGGCTACGAGCTTACGGATGAGATTTCTAAAAACTTGGAAATCGCCCCGGGAACATTGTACTTGGTGCTTAAAAGACTTAAGGACGATGATTTTGTGACCACATACTTAAAGGAATCAGACAACGGTCCCGCGAGAAAATATTATCATCTGTCCGATGAAGGAAGAACTTATACTAACGAACTTAAAAACGAATGGATAGCTTTTGTAAAGGCTGTCGACGGTATCATAAACAACTAGGAGGGTAAAATGAATAAGGAGCAATACATGAAAGCACTCGTTGAAGCACTTTCAAGCTTCGATGAGGAGATCAAAAACGAAATAGTGAGTGATTACGAGGAACACTTTGATAACGGACTTCAGGATGGAAAGACCGAAGAACAGATTATCGCAGAGCTTGGTTCAATAGATGAACTTGTAAAAGAATTAAATGAAATGAAAAACGGTAAGGGCAGCGAGAGAAAGTCAGGCGCACAGGGCTTTAACTTTGACACACAGAAGGCTGCCGAAACATTTGCAGAGATGGCTAAGAACTTTGCATCCCTATTAGGTTCCATGGCAGCAGGTGTTGCAAACGGAGCTGAAAAGATGGGCGATTCAATGAGTAACGGAGCCGAAACTTTTGCAAAGGATTTTAAAGAAGGCTTTGATAACGTAAGCGAAAAGGTTGTAAATAAGACAACCGCATTTGCAAAGGAAATTTCCGAAAGCTACAAGGCAAACAGAAATGCCTATGAAGAAGCTTGTGCGAAAGAAGAACCCGCAGAGGATAAGAGAAACTACGATGAAAGCGTATCAGATGTAAGACGTATTGTGATTGATACAGACAACGGCGATGTCTCTGTTAAGGCTTCGGAAGATGGTTTGTTTCATGCAAACTATGAAAATTTCGGAAGTGCAAATCAGCAGTTAAGCTATGATTTTGACGTATACAATAAAGACGGTGTTCAGTACGTTACATTAAAGAGAAAAGGCGGAGTGTCAAACTTCTTTAAAAACTTACTCACTCCCAAGATTACCGTAGACGTACTTGTTCCCGGTCTCTTAGAGTCAATCAGCGTAAGCAACAAAGCGGGTAACCTTTACGCAGAAAAGTTAAATGCCTCTAAAGCTGACTTTAGCTTAATGGCAGGAGACATTAACGTATCGGATTCAGAGTGCGATAACGTAAACGTAAGCGCTATGGCAGGAAACGTTAAGTTAGAAGAGCTTAACTCAAAGAACTTATTTGTTAAGTCAATGGCAGGAAATGTAAGAGCAAACGGTAACTTTGAAAATGCCAAGATTACATCCACTGCCGGTAACATTCATATGGATGCAAAGGTAACGGAAAAAATCGTTACCACATCTACAGCCGGCAACATCCACATTGATTTAAGAGATTGTAAGGGATACAAGGTTGACTTTAATTCCACATCCGGTAGAGGAAACTTTGTACAGGGTGAAAACAGAATAAGCGGTTCAAGAAGCGGCGTTTACAGCTTCGGAGACGGTAGCTTAAACATTAAGTGTTCTGCAGTGGCAGGAAACATCACAATTAACGGTTAAACCGCATTATAAAGTATCCAAAAGGGCTCATCTTAAGAAATTAGTAATTTCTTAAGAGAGCCCTTTTCCTTTTATTCTGTGCTATAATCATCAGATAGGGAGAATTTAGAGGAATGATAGCGCATTACATAATTAATATGCTAATGCAGGCACCTAAGTTTACAAAAGAAGAAGTACGTAAGTGGGATGAGGATTTCCATATTGGCGATTGTTTTTCGGATTACGATACTCTTTGGGATCGTCATCCTTTTTCTTTGCAAAGCATGGATGCGGAAATTAAAGGCGAGTATATCATTAATCATAAGGATACAAATGATAGAAAACATGTGGCCATTATAAGCCACGGCCTTTCCGCCATGAGAGATGCCTGCATAAAGTATGCAAAAATTTTTTACGATTTGGGATACAACGTCGTAATATACGATCAAAGATATTTCGGAGCTTCCACAGGTCCATATTGTACTATGAGCCAAAGAGAAGCCACCGATTTAAGAAAAGTAATATCTTTTTCAAAAGAAATATTCGGACAGGATATGATTTACGCTCTTCATGGGGAGTCTATGGGGGCTGCCACGGTTTTAAATGTTCTTGACAAAGAAACACCTGAATACGTGGTGGCTGATTGCCCTTTTTCGGATTTGGGACGATTGATTGACGAGCTTTCCTTTAAAAAGGCATGGATACTTGGAAAGCCCGCCGCAAAAAGAGCAAGAAAGATCGGCATAAAAAGATATGATTTTGACTTTAGAGCCGTTCGCCCGATAGACAGCGTAAAAGTAACCAATGTTCCGATTCTTTTCATGCACGGAAAAAAGGATTCTTTGATAAATTGTAAGCACTCGGAGGACATGCTTTCTGTTTGTAAAAACCATTTATCAAGAATCAAAATTTTCGATAACGCTGAGCATGCCAGAAGCTATGCATCGGATATGGAAGCATACAAAGAAGAAATGATTTCTTTTATAAAGGATGTTGAGAATTCGCAGTAAATGTTAGGAGAATGAAGTGAAAAAGGGCATCATGATATGTGCTTCCCTGATTCTTGCATTGGGAATCTTTGTTTGTGGGTATAAGGTTTTCAATATGTCGGGAGAAATTGCCAAACATCGTCTGGCCGAATCCCAAGCGCCTTCAAGTATGTCGGAAGAAGAGTACGAGTATTTTGAAGATGACGAGGAGGAAGAGAGCTCTTCCATCAGTGTGAGGGTTTTAAAGGCTAACTGTGTTGAAAACTTTTTGGACCTTACCATTAAAATAGACTCAAAAGATACCGGAGTGGTTTCTTATATCCTAAGTAAGGGTAAAAGATTTGATACTCAAAGAATAATATCCGATATAGCTTCTTATTCTTATGAGGATGCAGAACCTTACGTTGTTAATGATAATCAGCAAAGACTCTGCTTTTTGATAGATTCAAAGAGGGGAGAGCCGCAGGCCCTTGATACCGGCTTTTATACATTAAGAGTGTGTTTCTTAAACGGAAAGTGCTGTGACTGCTCCTTTGAGCTTGACGGCTCCGCACCGGAAATGTTGAAGGTTAATATCGGGAAAGAAATTGAAGCGGCCGAAGGCGGAAATGTGCGGATTAACACGATTTACTTCTTAAAAGACCGCTTTTTAATCGATTATACTCCGTCGGTTGTACTTGACGATATAAATAAGTATAATTACTGGTTCTTTGATGATATAAGGGTAACTTATGCTTCGGGGATGAAGATAATAGCGGATGTCCAGGCTGTAAATGTCAGAATATCCGATGACAGATTTTGCTCCGAATATCTTTACAGCTCTTATAGCTACGATAACTTTTTAAACATTCAGTCGCTCTTAATAAATGGTACGTCGATAGTTCCTGAAGAGTATCACTGTGAAGAGGTAAGCATTAAGGATGTCGGTACTCCAAGAATCTACGGGGCTCAGGTTGAAATCAATATGCCTACAAGGGAAGTGCAAGTTGACAATGCATGCCTTACTGAATGGGGCTTTTCCTTTGACATTTTGCAGAATGAAGATAAAGTGAGACCGACTCAGGCCTACATCGGAAAGGGAAACTCCTTTGAGTCATCGGAGCTTTTCGGAGGCGTTATTTATTCGATAGATAGCGAAATCGGTCCTTATATTGAAAACTATACGGTTGACGCTTCAAATGGCTTTTTTGCACCCCTTGGTGATTACTTTGTAAGAGTTTTCTATGAAGACGGTTCTTACGGCGATGCAAATCTTGTGCTTTACGCAGACCCCGAAACCAGGATTTTAGCCTACGCCGATGTAAAGCTTAATGACGAGTACGGTCGCGAAATAAACGTAATAAGAATTGATGCCATGAAAGATTCTGTCGGAATAACTTATTCGGCAGGCTATGATGAGGATTCATTTATTTACGATACTAATAATTTAAGCAATGTATCTGTTTTATTAAAAAACGGAGAGGAAATAAATGTTTATGATTCCGGTGCCTACTCGATTAATGAGCAGTATTACAGAACGGATAAATATGAGCTCCCCGATGATTTG
>JAILCK010000131.1 GCA_024680435.1 Lachnospiraceae bacterium | reverse complement strand
ATAAGATTCAAACTATATGAACTATACACATTAATGTATAAGATATATGACAAGATTCGACCAAACTATTTGTCTGCGAGGTAAATTAAGTGGATAAGATTTCCGTTATAGTGCCCGTTTATAACGTTGAAAACTACATAGATAAATGCGTTGACAGCATAGTAAATCAGACTTATTCAAATCTTGAAATAATACTTGTTGACGATGGCTCAACTGATAATTCGGGCAAGAAGTGCGATGATTGGGCTAAGAAAGATAATCGTATCATAGTCATTCATAAAGAAAACGGTGGATTGTCCGATGCCAGGAATGCAGGGCTAAACCTAGCAACCGGAGAGTGCATAGGATTTGTTGACAGTGATGACTGGATAGATGTAACTATGTATGAAAGGCTTTATAAAGAGCTTTCAGGTGGGAAAGCCAATATTGCTTTATGTGAGTTCCTTGAAACAGAAACAGAAGATGTTAAAGAAGAAAAAACAGGCAAAAAATACGAATTTACCGGCAGAGAACTTTTGCGGCATATGTTTGAAGGAAAGCTTAATCCATATGTAACTTACTCCGTATGGAAGTGTCTATACAGAAAAGAAGCAATTGCGGGGCTTAAATTTCCCAAAGGGCGCGTGTATGAGGATGTATTATATACTACCAAGGCATTTTGGGGACAGGCCAGAATAGTTGTTTTAGCAGACAAATTGTATTATTATAGAGTGAGAAATGAAAGCATCACAAAGCGAGGATTTAGCCCCAATCAGGTTGAAGACATATTAGTGTATTGTGATGGGTTACTTGAGTTTTACAAAGAAAATGGTACAGAGGTTGAAAAGCAATATCTGAATGAAGCAATTTTATGGACGGTATTGTCTTTTAGATACGATGTATTAAATAGCAGTAAAGATGATAGCCTTGCAGCATTGCTTAAGGATTATTTGCGACGCAATAGCATAGGCTTTTTTTCTGTATTACGGAAAGATATCAAAAAGAGAATTAAGTATATTGTGTGGAGCGGTCCGAGGTTTGGATGCAAGATGATGCATGCTCTGACATCCATTGTGAAAGGCTAATAGATGGTAATAGTAAAATTCCAAGGCGGAATTGGAAATCAACTTTTTGAATATGCATTTTATAGGCAATTAAAGCACATGGGTAAGGAAGTTTTCGCCGACCTTTCTGCATTTAGAACAGACTTTCAAATACGCGATTTTGAATTGGAAAAGCTAGGACTGACCGTTCAAGAAGCTTCTAAGAAAGAATTAAGAAAGTTAGGCCAATTACATGAAACTCTTTATGATAAAGTGATGTTTAGGCTTAAAGGCAGAAAAACGACAGTATCTGATGAATTTGGACAGGTTTTTAATCCTGTTTTTTTCGAAAAAGATAATGTATTACTGGATGGATATTGGCAGACTAGAAAGTATTTTGAAGATGTGTTTGAAGAAGTGGTTTCTGAGATTGATTTCGAAAGAAATCTTGATGACAAGAATAGAAATCTTTCGGTAGAAATGAGTAAATGCGATTCTGTTTCCGTCCACATGAGATTTGGAGACTATGTGGGGCACAAACTCTATAGTGGCATTTGTACTCAAGATTATTATTCAAAAGCCATTAAATATATAAAGGCTCACGTCGGCAATCCGAAGTTTTATGTAATAACGGATGATGAGGAAAGAGCTAAGGCAGTCCTTCAAGATGAAGAGTTTACTATCCTTAATAACAATAGAGGTAGTGATTCATATAAAGATATGTATCTTATAAGTTCATGTAAGCACCATATCATGGCTAACAGTTCGTTTAGCTGGTGGGGTGTAATGTTTGATAAAAAGAAAGCGGGAATAGTCGTTTCTCCGTCTGTTTGGCTCAATGGTGTTGATACAAAGGATATTTGGGAAAAAGAATGGGTGAGAGTTTAGAAAAGGAACCATTATTTAGCATAATACTTCCAATCTATAACGTGGAAGAGTATCTTGAAGAGTGCGTTAATAGCGTGCTTTCACAGGATTGTTCCGATTATGAAATTGTCCTGGTTGATGATGGCTCGTTAGACAAAAGTGGAGCT
>JAILCK010000055.1 GCA_024680435.1 Lachnospiraceae bacterium | reverse complement strand
GATGCCGGCTCAATCGCAGGTATCAGCGGTAAGGTTGACCTTGACTTAAGCTATATGGGATATTAAGGAAAACATAAAGAAATAAAATTCAGGATTTAAATATAGCGGGATATTATGGTATAGAACATAAAATCCCGCTATAAAAAGGAGAAATAAAATATATGAAAACATACCTTGTAACAGGTGGCGCCGGATTTATCGGCTCAAACTTCATTCACTACATGTTTAATAAGTACAACGATGATATTAAGATCATTAACGTTGATAAGCTTACATACGCAGGAAACCTTGAAAACTTAAGAGACGTTGAGAACCGTCCCAATTACTCTTTCGTAAAGGCTGATATCTGCGACAGCGAAGCTATTGAAAAGGTCTTTAATGAAAACGACGTAGATTATGTCGTTCACTTTGCTGCTGAAAGCCATGTAGACAGAAGCATCAGAAATCCCGAAGTCTTTGTAAAGACAAATGTGCTTGGTACATTGGTAATGTTAAATAACGCAAAGGCAGCTTGGGAGCTTCCTGATGGCACATTTAAGGAAGGAAAGAAATTTTTGCACGTATCTACCGATGAAGTATACGGTTCCCTTCCCGAGGATGGCGGTTTCTTTTATGAGACAACACCCTATGCGCCTCACAGCCCTTACTCAGCAAGTAAGGCAAGCTCCGATATGCTTGTAAAGTCTTATATGGACACATATAAGTTCCCTGCAAACATCACAAACTGCTCAAACAACTACGGACCTTACCAGTTTCCCGAAAAGCTTATTCCTCTTATCATCAATAATGCTTTAAACGGAAAGAAACTGCCTGTATACGGCGACGGTAAGAACGTACGTGACTGGCTCTATGTTATGGACCATGCAAAGGCAATCGATATGGTTATTAACAAGGGTAAGCTTTTTGAAACCTACAATGTAGGCGGTCACAACGAAAAGCAGAACATTGAAATTATCAACATTATTCTTGATACATTAAATGAAATGCTTCCCGATTCAGATCCAAGGAAAGCACACATCAACAAGGATCTCATCACTTACGTTGAAGACAGAAAGGGACATGACAGAAGATATGCCATCGCTCCCGATAAGATAAAGAAAGAAATCGGCTGGGTGCCCGATACCATGTTTAAAGAAGGTATCAAGCTCACAATTCAGTGGTTCTTTGAACACGAAGACTGGATGAAGAACGTAACCAGCGGAGATTACCAGAAGTACTACGAAACAATGTATAGCAATAAGTAAGGAGAACACAATGAAAGGTATCATTTTAGCCGGCGGATCCGGAACAAGATTATATCCTTTAACAAAGGCAATTTCCAAACAGATAATGCCTGTATACGATAAGCCGATGATTTATTATCCTCTTTCGACTCTGATGCTTGCAGGAATTAAGGATGTGCTGATTATATCAACCCCCAGAGATTTGCCTGTATTTAAAGAACTTTTCGGAGACGGAAGCCAGCTTGGAATGAGCTTTTCTTATGCGGTTCAGGAATATCCCAGAGGCCTTGCGGATGCATTTATTATCGGAGACAAATTCATCGGTAACGATGCCTGCGCATTGGTGCTTGGCGATAATATTTTCTACGGCCAGAGCTTTACTAAGGTGTTAAAAGAAGCTGCTGACAGAACAGAGTCTCAGCCCGGCGCCACAATCTTTGGCTATTATGTAAGAGATCCAAGAGAATACGGCGTAGTTGAATTTGATGAAAACGGAAAGGCTATTTCAATCGAAGAAAAGCCTGAAAAACCTAAGAGCAATTACGCAGTTCCCGGATTGTATTTTTATGATAACGATGTAGTTGATATAGCTAAAAACGTTAAGCCCTCGGCAAGAGGCGAAATTGAAATAACAAGTATCAACAATGAATACTTAAATAGAGGAACCTTGTTTGTTGAAACCATGGGCCGTGGATTCTCCTGGCTCGATACAGGTAACCACGATGCGCTTTTGGATGCGGCAAACTTTGTTGAGACAATTCAGAAAAGACAGGGCCTTTACGTATCCTGTATCGAAGAGATTGCTTTTAAGAAGGGCTTTATCGGAAAAGAAGAGCTTTTAAAGCTTGCTGAGCCCCTCATGAAGACCGCATACGGCAAATATCTTACTGAGGTTGCAAATGGACTCTAGGCTTAAGAGGACAGTCATTGTTCTGATGGCCTTTAGCTGCATACTGATTCTTACAATTGTAGGTGTAGCTAATTTCAAGACCATCAAAAAAAGAATAGAAAAAAGAAACGCGCCGGTTGTTGCAAGTGTTGAAAAGGAAGAAGAAACCGTTCTTCCCGTTACAGACCCAAAACAGATCGGCGACAATCTTTATGCCTGGAAAAATGATGCTTCTTTCTTTGATGATGCAGGCAATTCTTTGGCGGCAAAGATCATGGAAGAAATGAAGACATTAACTCTTCGGGCAGTAAGCGTTCAAAAAGACCTTCGAATAAGCGTTATCGATTATGCCGGTAATGTAAAAGAAGGGGAAGAGTTTTGGGTGGAAGTAGCAAAGAGCAAAAAGTCACCTGAAATTTACAAAGATACAGACAGAGACGGAGTCATTTATATTGATTCGCTCTCATCCGGAGACTATACGGTTTCTTTGCAAAAAAAAGACGGATATATAGTGCCGGAAGCCCCTACCGCTGTATCGGTTAAAGACAGTGTTGAATACGCGAAAATTGAGGACATAGGTCTTCTTTTGACATATCAAACCGAGGCGGAGGCGAACATCGATGATATGATGATGGTATCTGCCAAGGATTCGGCCCCTAAGAAAGAAAAGAAGGGG
>JAILCK010000029.1 GCA_024680435.1 Lachnospiraceae bacterium | reverse complement strand
AGATAACATCGTACTTCTTTTCTTTACACATTGCGATTGCTTCATCACCGCCCGTTGCCTTGTCAATTTTAAGAAGGGTTCTCTTAAGTAAAGCTTCAACTACCTTAAGATTTACCATTACATCGTCCACCACCAGTATGTGGGCGTTTGGAGCATGGAAGCTTTCTTTATAAGGAGTGGATTGAGTCACGGGCTTATATACAAAGCTTCCTATCGGCGTATTATCAGCGATTTCCTGAGGAATTTCGAGTGTAAAGGTGGTTCCCACGTTTTGCTTACTTGAAACATTGATGGTGCCCTTAAGTAAACCGATTAATTCCCTTGTGATGGTAAGGCCCAAACCTGTTCCTTGGATAGTGGCGTTTTGCGCTTCGTTTACACGTCTGAAAGCATCAAAGATATGCTTTAAGTCTTCATCGGCAATACCGATTCCCGTATCGGAAATGTCAAAAACAAGCACAAGCTTTTTGTCGGTTCTTCTTTTACTTCGAACGCTTATGGAGACGCCGCCTTCTTTAGTGTACTTAACGGCATTTGATGTAATGTTTGAAAGCACCTGACGAAGATGCTTTTCGTCACCGTATAGAGTGGTGGGAAGATTTTCATCGCATGAAATGTTAACGTATAAATTCTTTTCCAAAGAAAGCTGCTCGAAATATTGCTTTATATCTCTTAAAAGAGCGTGGAGGTTGTATTCCACATTGATAACCTCCATCTTGTTTGCCTCTATCTTTGAAAAATCGAGAATGTCGTTTATTAAGGATAAAAGAACGGCGCCCGACTGCTTAATGTTGTTGGCATAATCGATGATTTCTTTATCCTCGCTGTTTCTAAGAATCATCTCGTTTAACCCTAAAACGGAATTAAGAGGTGTTCTTATTTCATGAGACATATTTGCAAGGAAGGCGCTCTTTGCCTGATTTGCTTTATCGGCATTGGTTCTTGCCTCTGTCAAAGCATCAAGATATCTGGTTTCTTCCGTAGTATCTTCAAAAAGAAAATAAGAGCCTATGTGGCGGTCCCGTTTGTCAAGAAGCGGACAATACTTTACTCTGTAGTAAACGTTAATTTCCTTCTTTCCTTTTAATACCTTTTGATTGAAAGAAACATCTCCGTAAACATGACCGGTCTTACCCATTCCTTTTAAAATCGAAGAAATCGGCTCTGAAGAAAAGCTAAAATCCGAAACATCCATTGAGAAACGCTCTTTGGCAAATGAGTTTGCATATATGCATGTATCGGTAATGTCAAAAAGCACCAGGCCTTCGTTCATGTCGTCAACGGCGCGAGTGACCGAAATGAGCATAAGGCTTCTTGGCTCAAAAATGGTGATGCTAAAGAAAATAAGAACGCCGGCAACACCGTAAAAAACAACCGAAGCATCAAGGGCAAGGGAGAACGCCATATATGCAAGGTTTAATAAAATTACAAATATCAGCACAAACAGAATCAGGAGGTACTTAATTCTGTATACGCTGTAACTTTTCTTTATGCGATAAATGATAAGTATTAAAGAAAGCAAAATGAGCAAATAGTCTAAGGCTAAGTGCAGGTAATAAAATGAATAAAAGCCTGTTTTAAAAAAAGTTACTCCGTATTCGTTTTGGGCTGTATAAATGTAGAATTGGTGATTAAACAGGAAGTTTAAGAAAATAGAAATCGTGTCTAAAAGCATTAATACGGCAAAAAAGTGCCTGGTCTTTTTATAGATAACGTCGTGATTTGTGTATAGCACGCAGAAGCCAAAAAGGAAAAGAATCACCCAGTCTATGGATGAAAAATAAGCACAGTAAGAAACTGCCGCCATGGTTTCACTTACGGAAACAGCGACAAAAATATTGGCCGTGATAGCAAAAATACCAAAGAGCATGGCAAATCTAAGCCATTTTCCGTAGGCTTCTTTGATACGGCCAAGAGCGTGCATCGTTATTAACATGACAATAATAGCAAGAGAATCTACTATTACGTATATCGCTTTAGTGTACATCTAACTTCCCCTTTAGTCTGTATGCGTATTATAGCGAATCTGTATTAACGACTTGATGAAATTATTAGGTAAACTTATGAAACAATTATACACCTTAGTTTAAGATATTGAATATATGAAGTATATTTGATAGAATTCTTAATATTGAAACAGGAAGGCGAATAAAAATGATAAAACTTATCGAAACTAATTTCGAAAACTTGGAAAAAGAGTGGGAATTTGTGAGAGATATGCCTGAAGATGAGAACGGTCTCACCAATTCATGGCACGGTATATCCAGAGAAGACTTTGAAAAGGAAGCATTACCAAGGATGATAAAGGATTCTAAGGGTGAAGATCTTCCTGATTGGAAAGTGCCTGAAACCTTTTATTTTCTTTGGGACGATGATACAATCGTGGGCCAGTTTAGAATAAGGCATTTTTTAAACGAGGCTCTTAGGAAAGGGGCCGGCCACATAGGATACTTTATAAAGAAGGAATTCAGAGGAAAGGGCTATGGAACCGAAGGCCTTAAATTAACTTTGAAAGAAGCAAAGAAGAAAGTTTCTGAAGAGGAAATCTATTTTAGAGTTAATAAAGACAACGCAGCTTCCATGAAAGTGATAGAAAAAAACGGCGGATACTCTGTCGGACATGACGATGAAAAGTTTTATTTCCGCATTGATAAGTACAAAGACGACAAATTCAGG
>JAILCK010000342.1 GCA_024680435.1 Lachnospiraceae bacterium | reverse complement strand
ACCTGTTTCTACGTTTAAATAATTTTCCGATACTTCGAATTTAATGATTTCGAAAAGTTCGGGTTCGATTGGTTTACATAAAACCACAGCTTCGCAGGAATTACAAATTACGTTATCCGCTGTTCCGCCTGAAATTGAATTTATTGAAAGTAAAAGCTTTGCATCGGAGAGTTTCTTTAAGATGCCGCCCATTAAACAAATGGCGTTAGCCCTTCCTTTATTGATTTCTGTTCCTGAATGTCCGCCGATAAGGCCATTAACGGTAATCTTATAAGCAGTTCCTTCTTTGGCTTCTGCCTTCTTTAAAGGATAATCAAAGTCGATTCTTGCACCGCCTGCGCAGCTTACCAAGAATATGCCTTCTTCTTCAGAGTCAATGTTAATCATTGTTTTTGCTTTGCAAGGGCTTAAATCAATTACAGCGGCTCCAAGCATACCAACTTCTTCGTCAACCGTTATAACAAGCTCGATCCTCGGTAATTTAAGGGAATCATCGCTTAGCAAAGCAAGACCGTAAGCTACGGCAATTCCGTCATCTCCTCCAAGGCTTGTACCCTTTGCAGAAAGAAAGTCTCCGTCTTCTTCTAAAATAAGGCCTTCCTTTTCCATGTCGATGATTCTGTCATCGTCATGAACCGCAACCATATCCATATGTCCCTGTATAATAACAGCGGGCTTATCTTCCATGCCCTTTGATGCTTCCTTAATGATGATTACATTATTGGCAGCATCCTGATAGTGTTCCAAATTATGATCCTTGGCAAACTTAATCAACCAGTCACTGATTATCTTAGTGTTGCCTGAGCCATGGGGCATTGAACAGATCTCTTTGAAATAATCCAAATATGTCATTTATGTCCTCTTTCTCATTCTCAATTTAGCATCGCTATAAAAGATTTCCCGCAGATTTCTCTGCGGGAAAATTGTTGACTAATCTTAAGCTTCCTTTTCTTCAGCCTTAGCTGCAGCCTTGTCAGCCTTCTTAGCTTCCTTATCAATTGCCTTCTTAGCAACATCGCAAAGTGCCTTGAAATCCTTAGCATCGTTAACTGCGATTTCAGCTAACATCTTTCTGTTCATGTCAACGTTTGCAAGCTTTAATCCATACATAAACTTTGAATATGAAAGACCATTAAGTCTTGCTGCTGCGTTAATACGTGCAATCCATAACTGTCTGAACTGACGCTTTCTTTCCTTACGTCCGGCGTAAGATGATGTAAGAGCTCTCATTACAGCCTGTTTAGCAGTTCTGTACTGGTTAGAGCGAGCTCCTCTATAGCCCTTAGCGAGCTTTAATACTCTATTGTGCTTTTTCTTGGCATTCATGCCACCTTTTATTCTAGCCATTTAAATTTCCTCCAATCCGTTCTACTTATTACATGTAAGGTAAAATCTTCTTCATGTTCTTAACATTTGTCTGGTCCGTGATAGCGGGCTTTCTTAAGTTACGCTTTCTCTTTGTAGACTTCTTGGTTAAGATATGGCGTTTGTAAGCTTTGTTTCTCTTTAACTTACCGGTTCCTGTAGCTTTAAAGCGCTTTGCAGCCGCTCTGCTTGTTTTCATCTTGGGCATTGTAATTTCCTCCTAAACTTTAGCTTTTTTCATCCGGGATTAGTTCTTTTTACCGGTTAAAATCATCGACATTGCACGGCCCTCAACCTTGGGTGCCTTTTCCATAACGGCAATATCTGAAAGGCCTTCCGCAAAATCATCAAGAATGTGCTTGCTGGTTTGCATATGAGCCATTTCACGACCACGGAATCTTAAGATAACCTTTACGCGGTCGCCACCTTTGATGAACTTCTTTGCGGCGTTCATCTTGGTGTTTAAGTCATTTGTATCAATATTGGGTGAAAGACGAATTTCTTTAATTTCAACAACGTGCTGCTTCTTTTTAGCTTCCTTTTCGCGCTTCAGCTGTTCATATTTGAACTTGCCATAGTCTACAATGCGCACTACGGGAGGCTGTGCTGTGGGTGCAATCTTTACAAGATCAACACCGGCTTCTTCCGCAAGAGCCATAGCTTCTTTGGAAGACATAATTCCAAGCTGTTCGCCGTTTTCTCCGATGACTCTTACTTCCTTGTCACGGATCTGTTCATTAATCATTAATTCGCTAATAGTTTTACCCTCCATATTGGTTAAACAAATACATTATAAATTGCGTGTTTCCACAAAAAAAGTGGATACACATTGGTATCCACTTTAAAATCAAATATCATATATATAAGATATTTAAATCTTAACCACCGTTAAGCCTTTTGCCACGGGGTGAGAGCGGATACTCTGCTTTATGTACTAAACGTACTTAGATAAAATATCATATCGG
>JAILCK010000240.1 GCA_024680435.1 Lachnospiraceae bacterium | reverse complement strand
GTGGTGGGGTCTACACCCGTTAAATCCTGAAGCATTCTTATCATGGTAGGATCATCGTGCCCAAGAATATCAAGTTTTAAAAGGTTATGGTCTATGGAGTGATAGTCAAAGTGGGTGGTGATGGTGTCTGTCTCTGTATCGTTTGCAGGGTGCTGAACCGGGGTAAATGAGTTAATGTCTTCTCCCACGGGTAACACTATGATACCGCCGGGGTGCTGACCGGTACTTCTTCTTACTCCCACACATCCTGCCGCTATTCTGTCTATTTCACAGGCTCTTTTAACTATCTGCTTTTCTTCATAATACTTTTTAACATATCCAAAGGCTGTTTTATCAGCTAAGGTAGCTATGGTTCCCGCTCTGAAGGTCTGTCCCGCACCAAATATAACTTCCGTATACTTATGGGCCTTGGCCTGATATTCTCCCGAAAAGTTTAAGTCAATATCAGGTTCCTTATCTCCCTTAAATCCAAGGAAGGTTTCAAAAGGAATGTCAAAGCCGTCTTTCTTTAAAGGTGCTCCGCAAACAGGACACTTTTTATCGGGCATATCAACTCCCGCCATGCCTCTGAAAGCCTTTACTTCATCGGAGTCAAAGTCATAGTAGTGACACTCTGAGCAGTAATAATGAGGCACCAAAGGGTTAACCTCTGTAATTCCCGCCATGGTTGCCACAAAGCTTGAACCTACGGAACCTCTTGAACCTACCAAATATCCGTCTTCAACAGACTTCCAAACAAGCTTTTGGGCAATAATATACATAACCGCAAATCCGTTTGAAATAATGGAATGAAGCTCTCGCTCTAACCTTTCCTGTACGATAGCGGGAAGGTCGGGGCCGTATATTTCATGAGCTCTGTTGTAGCAAATGGTTGTAAGAATCTGGTCACTGTTTTCAATAACCGGCGGACACTTATCGGGGCGCACGGGAGACATGGATTCAATCATATCGGCTATCATGTTTGTGTTTGTAACAACCACTTCCATAGCCTTGTCTCTTCCAAGGTAGCCAAACTCTTCAAGCATTTCATCTGTAGTATGAAGGTACAAAGGCGCCTGTTGATCTGCATCGCTAAAGCCCTGTCCCTTCATGATGATACGTCTGTATATTTCATCGGAAGGGTCCATAAAGTGAACGTCACAGGTAGCGCAAACAGGCTTATTGTATACTTCTCCAAGCCTTACTATCTCTCTGTTTATATTTAAAACGTCTTCTTCGGAATTTACGTTTTCTACCTTTTCATCGCGAATCAAAAACTCGTTGTTGCCTCTTGGCTGAATCTCCAAATAGTCATAAAAGTTAACTATTCTTGCAATGGTTTCTTCGCTTCTTTCATCCAAGATTGCACGGTATAATTCCCCTGCTTCGCAGGCGCTTCCTATAATGAGCCCTTCTCTGTGCTTCATAAGCTCGCTCTTTGGAATTCTTGGATGCCTAGCAAAGTACTTAAGGTGTGACAAAGAAATCAGCGTGTATAAATTAACGCGTCCCGTATTGTTCTTTGCCAAAATAATTACGTGATAAGAAGGAAGTTTCTTTATTACATCATCAGAAACCTTGGTGCCTTCATTGATGGCATCAAGGGTAAGGAAACCTGCATCCCTACACTTCTTTAAAAGTTTTATAAAAATACCGCCTGTAGCCGTAGCATCATCAACGGCACGGTGATGGTTTTCAAGAGAGATTCCAAGCTCTTTACAAACAACATCAAGCTTATACCTATGAAGCTTGGTAAGAAAATGTCTTGAAAGCCCAAGGGTATCTACACATGAATAATCGTATTCAAGCCCAAGTCTTTCGCAGTTAGCCTTAATAAAGGAGGTATCAAAGGTCGCGTTATGAGCTACCAATATGCATCCTTTACAAAACTCCATAAACTTAGGCAAAACTTCTTCTATGGTGCCTGCATCCTTAACCTGATCGTCCGTTATGGATGTAAGCTTTGTGATTCTGTATGGAATCGGGATTTCAGGATTAACAAATTCAGAGAAGGTATCAACCACCTCATAATTTTTTACCTTAACGGCGCCGATTTCTATAATCTTATTCTTGTTTGCGTTAAAGCCTGTTGTCTCTATATCAAAGACCACGTAATCGGATTCTATGGACTGATTCTTTGAATTTAAAACAGTCTCAATAAGGTCATCCACCAGGTATCCTTCAACACCGTAAATAATCTTAAAGAAGTCCTGTCTGTCAGGCTTTTCATCCCCTGCTTCTATTCTTTTGGCCTTTTCTTTTTTCCATAAATCTTCCCATGTATGGTTGGCATCGGGAAAGGCCTGCACCACGCCGTGGTCGGTTATGGCCAAAGCCTTATGTCCCCAGGAATAAGCCCTCTTAACTAAAGCGGATACGTCCGTTATTCCGTCCATATCACTCATCTTTGTATGGCAATGAAGCTCTACTCTCTTAACCGGTGATAAATCCTTTCTTGAAGATGTGGTAAAGTCTTCAGCCACCATAACAGACTGAGGTGATGTAAGGGCAAGCTCGTGATCGAAGGGATCTTCCTTTGGCATACCCATAACCTTTACAAACTTACCGGGGCCCAATTTATCAAGATATTCATTGGTTTCTTCCGTAGCTATAAAAAGCTTAACCTTGATGGTATCCGTAAAGTCAGTTACGTTAAAAGAAAAGATAGTGCGGTTGTTTCTTATATCTCTTGTATCGTTTGCAATGATCTTTCCTCTAAAGACTACTGTCTTAAAGTCATCAACCAACGCTTCGATAGGTGTAATTTCTTCTTCATCGGAAATCTCGCATCCCCATAAAACATCCGGGTTATCTGATTTTTCAAAGTTTCTCTTAGGACGCCTAAAGTCCTTTTTACCCTGGAAATCTCCGCCTTGCTTAAATTCTTTCTTTGCGGGAACGCTTTTAGCTTCTGAAGGTTTCTTAACGGAAGCCTCCTTATTTTCTTTCTTTGACGCATCTTCCGATTCTAAAGAAACATCTTTCTTATCTTCCTTTTCGTAAGAAGCCGTAGAAATGCTTCCAACTCTTTCTTTAACAAGCTGAGAAATGCGGTATTCATCCCACTCTTCTCTTTGCTTTAAGTCTTTGGTTTCTTCGTGATAATAGGCAATGGTAAATACAGCGCTTGTGTTAAAGCGCTCGCATATTGCTTTATTTAAATACGTAAGGATTTCCGACTCACGATCTTTAATGATTTTTGTGTCGGGCAAAGAAATTTCTACGTGATTTTTATCAACTTCAGAGATTTTTGCCTTCTTTACAACGCTTTCAAGCACTTTGTTGTTTTCGGAAAGTTCATGATAAATACTGTCCATGTACTCATCCATAATGAGCTTTACGCTGTAATTTTCAGGCAGATTGTATTCTTCGATAATACGAATGTCGATGGGTGTTTGATCAAAGAGCTGTTTCTTTATCTCTTTAATAACCGCATAAATTTCCTTCTTGGGAATTATATGGGCACTGCTTATATATATTTTTAAAAGGTCTTTTTGCCTGTTGGAAGAAACCTTTGACACTAAAACGTCGTCAAAGATTTCCCTAAGACCTTTTTTTAACTCAAGTGTTTTAAATACTTCCAAAAAAGCTTTTGGTTCCATTAAATGAGACTACCTTCCCCAATTCTTAAGTTCATCCTCAAGTGCATTAAATATTTCGCTCTCGGGAACCTTTTTAATAATCTCGCCTTTCTTAAACAAAAGACCTTCGTTCTTTCCCCCCGCTACTCCAAGATCCGCTTCTTTTGCTTCTCCCGGGCCGTTTACGGCGCATCCCATAACTGCTAACTTAATGTTTAAAGGATACTTTTCCGCAAGCTCTTCAACCTTCGTGGCTAAAGAAATCAAGTCGATATTTGTACGTCCGCATGTGGGACAGGAAATTACTTCAATGCCTTCTTTACGTAGGCCCAAGGTTCTTAATATAATTCTTGCAGCTCTTACTTCATCAACCACATCTCCGGTTAAAGATACTCTTATTGTATCTCCGATTCCTTCGGATAGAATCATTCCAAGGCCAACGCCTGATTTTAAGTTACCTGAAAATGCGGTTCCCGATTCCGTGATACCTACATGCAAAGGATAAGGAATCTTTCCTGCTATGTTTTTATGGGCTTCAACACACATAAGCACGTTTGTTGACTTAAGGCTTACAACCAGATTGTCATAGCCCATATCCTCTATTCTTTGAACGTTTCTTAAAGCACTCTCTACAAGTCCCTTGGCGGTTACGCCACCATATTTTTCAATCAAATCCTTTTCCATTGAGCCTGAGTTTACGCCCACACGAATAGGTATGTTTCTTTCTTTTGCAGCTTTTACAACTTCCAAAAGCTTATCATCGGTTCCGATGTTTCCGGGATTGATTCTTACTTTATCTGCGCCGTTTTCGATTGCAGCTACAGCCATCTTATAATCAAAATGAATGTCTGCAACCAAAGGGATGGAAATTTCTTTCTTTATTTCTTTTATAGCCTTTGCAGCTTCCAATGTGGGAACTGTGGAGCGAACGATTTCACATCCTGCCGTTTCAAGTCTGTGAATCTGCTCTATGGTAGCCTTAACATCTTCTGTTTTTGTGTTGGTCATAGACTGAATCAGTATGGGATTACCATGACCGATTACTCTATCACCTATATGTATTTCTTTTGTATCGTCTCTAAACATATTATCTACCTATAATTCTTAATATATCGTTGTAAAAAACAAATATTGCAAGCATGAAGAAAAGGATGATTCCAACTAAGTGAACATATCCTTCATACTTTGCGTTAACGGGCTTTCCTCTAAGCACTTCCACAAAAAGGAAAATAAGCCTACCTCCGTCAAGGGCTGGAAGGGGAAGGAGGTTAACGATTCCTAAGTTTACGCTAAGTAACATAGCTATATTCATCATCGTAAGAATAACGGTAAGTGCGCCGTATTGCTTTGCAACGGAATAGCTTTCGTCCACTACCTGAGCAATTCCCACAGGGCCCGACAAATTTTCTGCCCCGACTTTTCCAAGTATTAACTGCTTTAAGCTTTTCAAAGTGTACTTAAACTGGAAAGAAAGCTCGTAGAAACTGTATTTAAAGAGGTTTAGGCCTCTACATTTTATATAATCCACGCCACCTTCTATTCCAAGGTAGTAACGACCGTCGTTTTCTGAATAGAGAGGCTTTAAGATAACGTTTACTTTTTTGCCATCCCTTAATACCTCAATATTTAATTCTTCTCCCTGATTCATGGCGGAAATAATGCTTATTTCTCTCCAGATGTGTACTCTTTCACCGTTTATCTTGGTGATGGTATCTCCCACTTCAAGGCCTGAATCAATGGCGGGACGCCCGGGAGTAAGACCTGCGATTTTCGGTAAGTCCGTTCCGTTTATTCCCACTATCACAAGTGAAAACAAAAAGGCAACACAGAAGTTAAAAAAGGGTCCGGCAAAAACTGTTGAAATTCTTGCCCAGACTCCTGCTTTTCTAAAAGCAATTCCCTGAGGCTTTTCTTCCTCCGATTCTTCCTTTTCTTCCTTTAAATCATCACTTTTAAGCTCGCCTTCAATATCTTCGTCAAATATGCAGGCGCCTCCCAAAGGAAGAAGTTTTAAAGAAAACTTGGTGCCCTTTTTCTTAAAAGAAAAAAGAGTGGGGCCAAAGCCCAT
>JAILCK010000311.1 GCA_024680435.1 Lachnospiraceae bacterium | reverse complement strand
AAAATTGGCGATTTTCGGCGGAACTCCCGTCAGAAAAGAAAATGAGCATATCTACTATGGAAGGCAGTGGATTGAGGAGGATGACGTAGCGGCTGTGAGAGAAACGCTACTTAGCCCCTATATTACCTGCGGCCCCAAGGTGGCAGAACTTGAAAAGAAGCTTTGCGATATCACGACGGCTAAATATGCTGTTGCCGTATCAAACGGAACCGCAGCTTTGCATATAGCATGTATGGCAATCGGCATTAAGGAAGGCGATGAAGTAATTGTAAGCGCCATGACCTTTGCTGCAAGCTCAAACTGTGTGCTTTATTGCGGCGGTACACCGGTATTTGCCGATATAAGGAAAGACACCTACAACATCGATGTAGAAGACGTAAAGAGAAAGATTACGCCTAAGACTAAGGCTATAGTGGCTGTAGACTTTACAGGCCAAGCTGTGGAGCTTGATGAACTTAGAAAAATCTGCGATGAACACCATTTGTATTTAATCGAAGATGCGGCTCACTCAATCGGAACAAAGTATAAGGGAAGACCTGTAGGTTCCATTGCTGATATTACTACATTTTCTTTCCACCCCGTTAAGACTGTTACAGCAGGGGAAGGCGGGGCGTGCATGACAAACAGTGAAGAGCTTTATAAAAAGCTTCACTTGTTTAGATCTCATGGAATTACACGTGATATCAATGAAATGGTAAATAAATCTGATGCTTTATGGTATAACGAGCAGGTGACCTTAGGATATAACTACAGAATGACAGATTTCCAGGCAGCATTACTTGTTAGCCAGTTAGGAAAGCTTCAGAAGTTTTCAGACTTAAGAAAGAAAGTTAAAGCAAAATATGATGAGGCCTTTAAGGATATGCCTGAAATCATCTTACAGGAATCTATTCCTGAATCTGACACTACTCAGCATTTATATATAATCAGGCTTAACCCTGATAAACTAAAGTGCACAAGAAGAGAGTTCTTTGATGCTCTCTACGCTGAAGGCACTTGCCCGCAGGTTCACTATTTACCTGTTTATATGCATTCTTATTACGAGAAGCTTGGTTACAAGAAAGGCTTGTGCCCTGTAGCAGAAGCTACATACGAGCAGATAATGAGTATCCCTTTCTATGCAGCGCTTAAGGAAGACGAGATCGAAGATACAATCAAGGCAGTTAAGAAGGTTGTTGAATATTACAGAAGGTAAAAATGATGGGCACTTCAAGTGAAGTGCCCCTTTTTGTACTTATTCTTATTCATCTTCCACTATTTCGTAATACATTCCGTTTAAACTTGTGAAATAATGGTAAATAAGGATATACTAATGTGAGTGAAGCAATGTAGGAAAGTATCATTTTGCAATTTATACTATATGAAGACTTCGTTTTCAAGGAGATGCCTTTGAGAAATTTGCTAAAAAAAGAAAATCTTAAGTACATGTTGTTTCTTGTTATTGCAGGTATTTTGTTTTTACACGTAAACAGAGGTGTAGATTTTTCAGATACCGGTTATAATCTTGCTAACTATGAAAACTTTCCGAATGTGAATCATACATGGATGATTTCTACAGTCCTTTCAATGCTGCTTGGGAAGCTTATGACATTTCTTCCCTTCGGCCATACGATGCTTGGCATGAATATCTATTGTGCGATTATCGTAGCGTTGTTTTTGGCATTTTTTTATTTTGCTTTATCAAAAGAATTTGATTATAGATATGTATTTGTGGGCATCTTGATGGCTTCGGTCACGACCTGGGGACCTTTCGTTATTTTGTATCATTACTTAAGCTATTTACTCTTTGCATCGGCCGGTCTTTTGCTTGTTAAAGGAATATCGCAAAATTCATGCAAAAAGATAGTGCTTTCAGCAGCAATCCTTGCTCTTAATGTTTTTATCTGCTTTCCAAATATTTGCGAGGTTGCTATTGGCGCTTTGCTTATCATTGATATGATAATTGAAAAGAAAAACAGAATTAAGGAAATTATGTTTTTCGCGATAACCTATATCGGTGTGCTTTTATCTGGGATATTGATTATTATGCTTTTCTTTGGAAAGAATGCGTATATCGATATGATACGAGGCTTGTTTACCATGTCTCAAACAGCAACTTCCTATGGGCCTCTTAATATGGTTCTTACGATGATTGAAGGATACATTTGGAATTTTAAGTTCTTTGCGCTTTTCTTGGTACTATCGATTATCTTTGCTTTAGTTTATTTAAAGGTAAAGAGTAAAGGCGTAAAGATTGCTTGTGTGCTCTTAAGCGGGGCAGTTGCAATAGGGGTGCTCAGGATTATGAAGTACTATGGCAGTTTTTCTTTTGATTACACCGATTATAATTCAACCTATTCAATTGCTGTTATACTGATTTTACTCTCGTTTTTTATAAGTGTTATAAGCGTGCTAAACAAGAATCTTTCAGTATATGCGAGGCTATTAAGCGGCCTTGTTCCTTTCGTTGTACTGATTACACCATTGGGATCAAACAGTGGAGTGTATACTTTGCTTAATGCTCTGTTTTTAGTTTTTTCTGTAAGCTTGGGGTTATTGTCAAAGAAAGAAAACCGCTTTTTATCAAGCCTGCCCATTCTTACTTCAGTGTCTGTAATGACCCTTGCGCTTTTATTCCAGGGCGCGATGTTTAAATATACCTTTACCTATAGAGACTATCAGGACCAATATCTTAGAATCAGCAAGGACGATAATAAAGTATTGGCCGGCATGCTAACGTCATCCGAAAAGAAGGAATACATTAAGGGATTAACAGGCTATCTTAGAGAGAAAGAGCTTGAGGGAGAGAACGCTATTATATTCGGGCATATTCCGATGACAAGCTATGCTTTTTCATTAAAAAATGCAATATCTCATATATGGCCGTCCCTTGATTCATATCCTATTAAAGACTTCGAAGATGAGCTAAACAGTCTTGATTATTGTCCACTGATAGTATATCAATCGGGATATGGGGACTTGCTTACAAAAGACTATTCTGAAAGCTATTCGGATAAGGAAATATTGCTTTGTGAATTTGCAAAGCAGCATGATTATGAGAAAGTATATGAAAATGAATTCTTCACTGTATTACAATCCCGGAAGAGGTAGAGATGAAATTCTATAAACTGACAAAAACAGAAAAAACGGCATTTATTTTTGCAATCATAGGTGGCTTACTAACATATGGCTTCACCCTAACACATCATTTTTTGACCTACGATTCAATGTGGAATCAATATTCTGATCAAAATATGATTTCAAGTGGAAGACAGTTTTTGATGTTTGCTTGCAAAATAAGCTCAGATTATGATTTGCCTTGGCTTAACGGAATATTGGCTATTTTCTATTTGGCCGTAAACTCTGCGCTGCTTATAAGGCTTTTTAAAGTAAAGGAGCAGGTTGTCGCTTGCCTTGTGGCAGGCTTTACGGTTTTGTTTCCAAGTGTTACATCAACATTTGCCTACACATATACAATTGATGGTTACATGCTGGCGGTTTTGCTTGCCACGATTTCCGTTTATGTTTGTTTAAATTATAAATGGGGATTTATTCCTTCTGTAGTGATTCTTGGAGTATCAATAGGTATTTACCAGGCATATTTTTCTTATGCCATAGTGTTATTTTTGATTTACTTCCTGCTTCTGATTGTGACAGAAGAAGTGAATGTAAAGGAAATTATCACAAAGGCAGTAAAAGCAGTGGTAACAATCGGCTCTTCATACATCTTTTATGTAGTGACCCTTAAGATTATGCTTAAGCTTGAGGGAGAGACACTTTCAGGCTACCAAGGAACCGAGACTGTAAGCGGGTTTTCTTTTGACAACATAGGAATAGGCTTAAAAACTGCATTCTGGTCTTTTATAGATTTTGCAAGATGGGGAAATGTTCTTACCACCACAAATTCCATGAAGTATGCTTTTGCGGGCCTTACAGTCATTTCAGGGGCACTGTTTGTATATCTTTTCATAAAAAACAAAAAGTATAAGGCTTGGTACAATTTCTTGTTTGTGGCAATAATTGTAGCCGTTATGCCTATTGCAGCAACCATGGTGGCAGTAATTTCTCCAAATACATACGTGCATTTGCTTATAAGGATGCCCTGGGCGGCTATTTTAATCTTTATGTGCTTAGTGCTTGAAAAGTGTGATATTAAGATTAAGGCAATCGATTATGCAAGGTTTGTTGGCGTTATCTGTGCATTCATAATGCTTTTTGAATTTGCTGTGGTGGCAAATGTTGCGGCTTTAAACATGAATGAAAGATATGAAAAAACCTATGCAACATGTGTCAGAATTGTTGATAGATTAGAGCAAACTCACGGGTATAAAACAGGAATGCCTGTAGCAATTCTTGGGGGATATCCAAGCGAAGAAAATTACCCTAAGACCGATATCACTAAGGAAGACCTTTCGGGATATTTTGGAATAGATGGAGAACTATGTGTAAACGCAACAGAAAAGTATGCGGAATTTATGAAGCATTTCCTTGGGGTCACAATAGTTCCTGCCGGAAATGACGCAGAACAGGCAATAGTTGCAAGCGATGAATTTAAGGCTATGGATAACTTCCCGTTTGAAGATTCTATTAAATGCATAAACGGCGTTTGGGTGGTTCGAATAAACGGCTAAAAATAAATGATTTTTTAATAATAATATAAAGAAAAACCTTTAAAATGATAGGGCATCTAGAGTATAA
>JAILCK010000234.1 GCA_024680435.1 Lachnospiraceae bacterium | reverse complement strand
CAGTATTATTTGTTTGATGTAAAGAAGTATGTGTCTTTAAAGGGCCAAATCGAAGAAGATATTTCGGCTCTTATCGTAGATGACATAGAGGCTCAGGACATTGATACTGAGGATGATTGGAAGATTGCTGAATTAAAGTATAAGCTTATTCATAACATGTAGAGGGTGTAAATGATTTACTTCAGAGCGGACATGAATGAAACGATAGCAACGGGTCACATCATGAGGTGTTTATCCATTGCCGATGCGGTAAGAGAAGCAGGTGAAGAATCCTGCTTTATTGTGGCAGATGAAAATGCATGTTCACTTCTTAAGGAGCGAGGATACGAATTCAGAGTTCTTCATTCTGATTGGAGAAATTTGGATAAAGAGATAGACAAGATGGCCGAGCTTATTACCAAAGAGGGCATCGAAGTTCTTCTGGTTGATTCATATATGGCCGGCCATAATTATTTGGATTCTTTAAATAAACTCTGCAATGTTGTCTATATTGATGATCTTTACAAAGAAGCCTATCCTGTAAGCGCTGTTATTAATTATGACGCATGTGAAGAAAAGGAAGTTTATCTGAATCGATACAGTCACTTAAATACAGGCGTATACTATGGCTATGAATATGTGCCTTTAAGAAAAGAGTACTCAGGACTTAAGCATGCCCAATTTAATAATCCGAGAGAGCAGAATATATTGATTCTATCGGGAGGATCCGACCCCGAACATTTCATTAAAACCATTTTAAGAAAAATTGATATAAGCGAATATAAAAAAGTTTTTGCTGTGTGTGGAAGATATAGCGAAGACTATGTGGAGCTTTTAAAAACATACATGGACAGCGAACGCGTTGAAGTGCTTCAAAATATTTCAAACTTGTGGGAATACATGATTAAAGCAGACGTTTGCATTTCCGCAGCAGGTAATACTGCATACGAACTAATGGCTGCAGGCACTCCCACTATCCTTTATACAATGTCAAAAGAGCAAGAACCTGCTGCAAAAACTCTTTCTAAGAATGCAAGGATTTACTATGCAGGTTCATTAAAAGAAGCGGGCGTGTATGAAAAGATAAAGACCGGCCTTAAGGATTTAATGAAAGAAAAGACCGTTTTGCAGCAGGAGTCGGAGAGACTTCGAGCAATTATCGATGGCAATGGAAGCAATAGAATTGCCCGATTACTTATGGACTTTTAACGGAGTTGAAAAATGCTTTATATAAGAATGATTAATAGAACGACATTTTTGATGATTGTCGCTGCTCTTGTAATAGCTTTTTCCTTATACATAAAAAAGAGAGATAATAGTGAGTTAAGGTTAATTAAGAATAGCAAGAAAGAAACACTATTTAAAACGATAGATTTTTTTACCATATTTGCTATTGGGGTAGGATTAAGAGTTTACAGATTTGCAGGAGTACCGGAAGGAATCAGCCAAGATGGCGTCATGTCGGCGATGGATGCAAAAGCTCTCGCAACATATGGTACTGACAGATTCGGAACGTTTATGCCGGTTCATTTACAAGGTTGGACATATGGGCAACAAAGCTCTCTGTTAGCTTATATGATGGTGCCTTTTGTAAAGGCATTGGGGCTAAATGTTTTAGCAATGAGGCTTCCACAGCTCATCATAAGCATCATCGGAATGGTAATGATTTATGTTTGCATAAAGTCATTTCTTGGTAAGAACGCTGGGCTCATCGCAATGGCTTTTACTGCCATAAACCCTTGGCATTTTATGCAGTCAAGATGGGCCATAGATTGTAACGTGTTTCCGCATTTTTTTATCATAGGATTTGCCTTATTAATGGCGTTTGTAAAGTCAAGAAAGAAGGCGCCCTTATTTGTTTCAATGGCTTTCTTTGGCCTTAGCATGTACGGGTATGGAGTGTCCTTTTTCTTTGTGCCGATTTTCCTTTTGATAGCTTGCATATATCTTCTTTCGGATAAGCTTATTAAATGGATTGATGTGCTTTGGTGTGTGCTTGTTTATTTCCTAGTAAGCGGACCTGAATACATCGTGATGATTTTAAATTACTTTAAGTTACCCACGATAAAAACGCCATTTTTTACCATGCAATATTTCCCGGAAAGCGTAAGGTCTAATGACTTACTCATTTCATCAGGAAATGTATTGGCTCAGTTGAAGGCAAATTTCAAGTGCCTTCTCGATGTTACTATCTTTCAAAGGAACCTTGATACTTGGGATGTGTACAGCGAGTTTACCACCATCTATAAGTGCTCGATTCCTCTTCTTTTAGCGGGGCTAATTATTTGTGTTTGGAAGATATTTAAGGATAAAGAAAAGCGCGGGCCATATGCTCTCATTCTCTTTTATTATGTAGCATCTTTGATACTTGGGCTTTTGGTAAATGACACCAATATAGAAAGGCTTAATGTGATTCAATATGCAAACATTTTGCTCATTGCGGTAGCTATGGACTTTGCAGTAAGGCACTTTAAGGCAAATGTCATAGTTTTAGGTGTAACTTATTTGGCACTTTCGGTTATCTTTATAAATGCATATTACATATATGCGGAAGAAAGAATACATCCTTATATGTTTGTGGATTTCAAGGAAGCTCTTGAATGCGCCAAAGAGCAGGATGCCGACAGGTATTTTATCACACCGGATGCTCAATTCGAGGGTGCAAAGCAGACAAGCGAGATAATTTCTTTGTTTGTATTTGATGTAGACTCTCATTATCAGAGGAACACCTCGGATTGCACTTTGGAAAAGGGCATTCCTTATGATGAACGGTATAAGTACGTAAACGTAGATTCGGCAAACGACCTTAAAAAAGGCGAGGTGTGTGTGTTTAGGCTTAAAGAAGATAATATCTTTGATAATCAAAGTGATATAGAAGTTAAGACTTTTGGCTCATACGGAGTGGCAATCAGAAAATAGTTGGGGAAAAGCATGAATGCAATTTACTTGTGGCGAATAATCTATACTTTCATGATTATGGTCTATCACTTTGACACGCATTTCTTTGTAAGAGCGATTGCGTGTAAAGGAGGAGTGTTCGGCTGGTACATTGCGGTAGACTTTTTCTTTATTGTATCCGGCTTTCTACTTTTCAAAAAGGCTGAAGAAAGTGGCGATAAGTTAAGCGCGGCAGGCTACACATGGAATCGAATAAAGAAGATTTATCCTTCTTATTTGCTTGCCTTTATTCTTACGTACTTAGTAATTGTGCGGTATACCGAGTGGATGCACGATGAATACATTGCATTTCGCGCGATTGACGGCATTATAGATAATATTTTGGAAGCTTTGATGCTCCAAGGTATATTCACAAATTCAGGCCCATATGTTAATTACACTGCTTGGTATATATCTGTACTTATAATAGCAGGCTACTTTATTTACTTTTTCTTATCGAAGAAAAAAGAACTGTTTTTGTATTTCTTGGGCCCGGTCATGATTCTCTTTGGCTACGGCTATTTGTACAAGCAAATTGGGAACCTTGATGTTACAACAGCCACACCCGGAATTGTGTTTTTGACACCGGCTATGTTAAGAGGATTTGCCGGAATGAGTCTTGGTGTGTATGCTAATCTTTTTTCAAAAATGATACGAGAATTCCTTGAAAGACGAGGTACCTGCGCAAGAATATGCATTCGTGCCTTGAGTGTACTGTGCCTTGCAGGGGTAGCTGTTTTATCGTTACGGTACGGTGAAACCACCTATGACTTTTTTTATGTGATTTTACTCTTTTTAGGCGTTTCGATTGCGTTTATTCCATACAGAAGGGAATTAAAACCCTCTATAAAGAAAATATTAATCTTTACATCAAATTTAACGCTTAATATGTATTTAATCCACAATGTGTTCAGGGAGTGGATATTCCCTCATATCTACAAGCACGCAGAAGTTCTTACGGATATCGACAAGATTTTGATAATGCTAGTATACTTTGCAACTGTAATAGTAGCCTCAGTTCTAATGGATATAGTACTTAAGGGGATAAGGAATCTTTTTACAAAGAAAGGAATGACTAAGTGAAAAAGGGAACACTTACAAGAATAGTAGCATTTTTAATATGCATGCTTACGGTGTTTTTTACTGTTTTGATACGCGGCACCATGACAGGGAAAAGAGTGATGCTTTTTATTTCGGTAACACTGATTGTCAGTGCACTTCTTTTCTTTTTGGACAGGTGGAGTGATAAGGGAGCCGATATTAAGGGATTCCTTTGTAGGGAACTAAAGAATAAGGCTAAAATTATTGATATTATAGCTTTTGCATTAATTGTTGCAATGGCTTTAATTATAAGAATGTTTTTCCTTGACTTTGAAACTGAAGACGGAATGGCATATTTTGCGCTTTGGGTTAACAAATTCAGAGAGCTTGGAATAAAGACATCTCTTGGCGCAAATATAACCGATTATTCTCCGTTATATACAACTGTTTTAACCATACTTTCATTACTTCCGATGAAGGCTTTAACCATTGTAAAGATTGTTCCGATTGTATGCGATTTTGTAATCGGTTTGGTGGCTTTATTAATTTACAGATTTTATAAAGGTGACGAAGCGACCATAACCGGAAAAGTAATTATTATATTTGTTACTCTTTTAAACCCTATAAGTGTATTAAATTCAGCAGCATGGGGGCAGAGCGATTCAGCATATGCTTGCCTTTTACTGTTAGGATTATATTATCTTTCAAAGGTTGAGAAAGAAGGAGACAAGCTTTCGGATGTCTCGGTTATTATGTTTGCTTTGGCTATTTCAATTAAGCTTCAGGCTGTGTTTACGCTCCCGGTTTTGCTTTATTTTTATATGGCTAAGAAGAGAACAGCTTACAGTAAGGGCGTAAAGCTTTCACAATTTATATGGTTTCCGATAGTCTATTTTGTGTCGGCTATTCCTATGTTTTTGTGCGGAAAAACACTTAAAGATATTTTTTCTGTGTATGCTCAGCAAACAGGAGAATATAATGATACTCTTACAATGAGATATTACAATTTCTTTACTCTAATAGGCGACAGGCTTAATGAGAGCAACTTTGGTGGATATTTTTATTATGGAATGATAATGGCTGTTGCAGTTTTGTTCTTGATCTATTATTTATCGTTTAGGAAAGAAGTGACTTTGGATGTATCAAATCTTTTGCTTCTTTCGGTTGTGACTGTTTTAACGCTTAATTACTTTTTGCCAAGCATGCATGAAAGATATGCATATGTGGCTGAAGTGGCAATTGTGATTCTTGCATGCTTAAATAAAAAGTATGTGATTCCTTCGATCCTCACGGTTGTATGCACTCTTAGTGCATATGCAGATTATTTGACCATGGGAGAGCTAAGGGCTGTGATACCGGCTTATCTTGTGGCTATAATCAGACTTTTTGTGCTTGCCTATTTGATATTTGACTTAATAAAAAAAGACAAGGAACCCATCTTGGAAGGTCCTGTTTGTGCTAATTCGTGATTTGGGAAAGTGAAAATTGGATATAAAGAAAATTAACGCAAAAGTTAATAACTTAATAGATTGGATAGACAGTGCGCGCCTTGAGTACCTTTTAATAGCAGTGCTTTTAGTTATTATTGCGCCCATTCTATACTTGGGAAAAGGGGCTGTATTTCCTGTATCCGATCAGTTAGATGAGACTATATTAAACTATGTTTTCTCGGCAAGATTCATTGGGAAAGATGTTTATGATGCAATGATGTGCGGAGCGGTATCAACGGAAAGTTTAAAACCATTCGCTCCGTTCTTTTTGCCTTTTTATGTATGGCTTTCTGAGTATACTGCTTTTTTGATTCAATTTATTATAGTAATCACTACGGCTTTAATTGGCACATATTTCTGTGTAAAAAAGATTACGGGAAGTTCGATTTCAGCGTTTCTTTCGGCATCTGTTTTTTCACTTCTTCCCTTTAGAAGTGTGTATGGCAATATGCTGTCGGGGATTCCACTTTTACTCTTTTGCCTGCTAATTATTTCAGAAGAT